>NZ_QXIU01000022.1:0-6894 GCF_003570935.1 Candidatus Cryosericum odellii | reverse complement strand
CCGGTTTCCACGGGGACGTAATCTGTAGCGCCCCCCATTCCCTGTGGACCAGCATAGACCACTGAAGGCCCGGACCAGTCTGCCGCTATCGAAACGATGTCACCCAGGGTATGAGTTGTGCCTGCCAGCGTTCCCATGGCTTTCGCCCGGGCGTTCGCCATGGCATCCTTCATCAGTCCTGCCTTCAGCTCCTCGCGATTGCTGATATCGAAGCTGACACTGTTGAAGATGTTCACCCCGGCCTTCGAAGCCGCGTCAATGATGGCCGATACGGTCTCGGGCTTAGCAGCGACGGTCACCGTGTTTGTGACCCGCCACCCTGTCGGTTTCGCCGACTTCCCACTTGAGTAGTCGAAGTTCTGGCTGACGTAGAAACTGCTGGTCTGGATGTCTTCACTCTTGACGCCGAGCGCCTTCAGGGCAGCCAGGACGCCGTTCATTGTCGCCGCGTTGTCCTGTTGAGCCTTCTGCACTGTCGCAGCGTCCGTCTGGACACCAAGGTCCACATGGGCGATATCTGGTACAAACGACTTCTGGGCCGTACCGGTAGCAGCAACAACCCTGGACACACGCGGGAGGCGTGAAATACTCAGAGCAAGCGCTGCCGCGGAACAGACGACCGTGACGACCAGCAGACCAACGATCAGTCCCTCATGCTTCATGTTACACCCCTCTCTGATGAATTAGTACTGGACTCAGGGCTTCGGGTACGTGATGTCGATGCCCTGGGTGGGAGCGTTCCAGGCGACCTGGGCACCAAATGCCTCTCCAATGAAACGAATCGGAACCATGGTCGTCCCTTTCATGTTGACAGGGATACCCTGCAATATAACCTTCTTGCCTGCAACGGATGCATAGTTGGCTCCGAGCTGAAGGCGAATCGGCAAACCCCTCAGTTCGATGTCAATGATCTGGAACACTGGGTCCCACGTGACAAGGGCTCCGAACGCTTCTCCAATGAACCGAAGCGGAACCATGACAACGCCTTTGACGTTGACAGGAACTGCATCAAGTGTCTTCCTGACATTGTTGACCATAGCGGTCTTGTTGCCTACCTGGAGACGAATCAACGTGCGCGCGACATAGGTGACTGGGATGTCGGCCTTCGCACTGTTTCCCGCTGCGTCTGTCGAGGTTATCTCGACGACGTTCAGCCCTTCCTTCGGGAACATGTACATGATGCTGAACGAACCATCCGCTGCGACGCTCACCCGTGAGCCCGCTACCGTCAGTGTCGCTCCGGCCTCAGTCTTGCCGGTGACCGCCACCTGCTGTGTCGTCACCGTCGAGTAGATCTTAGGGGACGTCAGCGCAAGCACGGGCGGCTTGGTATCAAGGGTCACATTCACACGTATCTGGCCGACATTACCTGCGACGTCCGTGGCGACGACCTGAACAACGTTGGCGCCTTCCTGAAGGCTGACACCGGCAGAGAACTCACCTGTAGGCAGGACCGTCGCGGCAATCCCATTCACTCTGACGGAACTGCCTGCTTCAGTGCGACCGGTCAGGGTCACGTGCTGAACCTTGCCCGAGCTTCCTTCTGCCGGCGAGAGAATCGTGATCTGAGGCAGCGTCGTCTTCACTTTGAAGCTCAGCGTGTTTGGATTCTCCTGGTTCCCCAGGATGTCCCGCGCATAGTACACAACCGTCGTGGTACCGTCTGGAATCTGAATGGGCGAAACATATGGTGTTTCAGCGCCACCGTTGATCCGATAGAAGACAGACAACCCTGCACTGGAACCGCCAATAATGGCGATGCTGACGATAGGATGGGTCTTGTAGTACCCGTTGAGTCCGTCAGGACTCAGGGGGGTCACCACTGCAGTCGTGCGACCAAGAGCAACAATCTGATACGTCGCGCTCGACACACTGCTACTCTCCGACGTCGTATATACTTGCAGCACAGCAGACTGGGGAGTTGACGGGTTGCGGATTCCAGCAGCCTCGTCGAATACTACCTGCACCTGAGCATTGACACCCACGCCGACCGGTACGGTGACGTCGACGCGCTGGCCAACGACTTGCACTGCAGGCGGCGTCAGTCCATTGAGGTGCACAGAACTCGGCGAGATGGTTGCGGGCAAGACGGTACCGGTGGGGAAGAGGGCGGAGACCTTCCCCTGGTTGCTTGTGAGGTCACCGGCAGGACCAGTCGTGAAGGTGACCGTATACCCAGACATCAGGCCGGCTTCGCTCGTCGTGAGCACGACCTGTGGCTGCGTTGCAGCTCTTGCCCGCGGAAGGCAGATCCCTGCAAACGAAGTCGCCAGCAATGAAACGATAATCAAGAGAAGTACATAAGTTTTGCTCATCAAGCCCCTCCTGGTCGTTGCATACAGTGTGATGGTTGCAGATCATTCTGCAATCCAAAAACAAGGAGAATCACCTTCATCTATACAACGCGAATCCCGCCGTTTGACCGATGGCTTAACTTCACACTTTATTCACAATATATCATGAACCTCCTGGACACACAAACTCAGTCATTAGACTGTTCTGTCATGCTATGAGTTCCTGACACGATTATGCAAGAAGCACCCCCGCAGAACACGAAAATCCGCGAGGGCGCTCTGAACATTGGATCCAGCTATTGGACGTCGGGATGCAGCAGGCGGTAGACGCGCTCGGGCGTCGCGGGCAACTGACGAACCCAGACACCCGTGGCATCGTGGATCGCCAGGGCAACAGCAGGAATGACGGGGACCATTACCACTTCGCCAATACCTCGCACCCCGAGGGCACTGGTTCCCTCAGGATTCTCCAGGATGATGTACTCGTGCTCGGGCACATCCTGGACGGTCGGGATGATATACGTCGAGAAGTTCTTCGTGCGCACCTGCCCCTTGGCGATCAGCGTGTCCTCAAACAAGGCGAACCCTTCGCCCTGTGCGACACCTCCGTCGATCTGGGCCTCGACCTGCTGCAGGTTGACTGTGCGTCCTGTATCCAGAGCTGTCGCGACCTTGAGCAGGTGGGTTTCGCCGGTCAGGGTGTTGACTTCTACTAACGCCGCCTGGGCGGCGAAGCTGTAGATCCAGTGTGGCAGCCCGGCAGCTCCGGGGATCTCCCGGTCGGCGGTCGGCCACACAAAGTAGCCCTCCCCGCGCAACGGCGATTCCTGTGAAAACTCCTGAGCCAGTTCCTCGTACGTCCGGAAGCCCGCCGGCGTCGTCATACCGCCGTCCCTCGCTTCACAGACCGCATCCGCTCCCGTGTGATACTTCACATCCAGCGCGCCGGCCACTTTGACACCGAAATCATGGAACGCTGCCGCGATAGCGTTCGAGGCCGTGTACATCGACCGAGAGGCAGTCGCGGGGCCGGCGTCCACCGAGCCCTCAGTCTGACCCGCGACGATATGCACACGCGACGGATGGACGTGCAGCAGGCCTGCAGCCANNAAGTTGCCGTCCCGGTCGAGATCGATGTACGCACCGCCATAATCGGGAATCCCGACCCCGAGTCCGGCTCCCTGCGGAGCAAGCGCCAGAGCGACCCCGCGCCGGAGCCATGGCCTGTCTGTCTTCTTGTACTCCTCGCGGTGCTGCCACAAGTCGGATTTCTCAATAGCGTCAAGGACGAGATCCATGGAAACACCTGTGCGCAAGGTATGGCCGATAGGGGAAACCTCGCCCTGGTGCAGGACGTTCTTCCGTCGTATTGTGACTGGATCCAGCCCCAGCTTCTCCGCCGCCTCGTCCATGTTGGATTCCAGCGCAAACAAAACCTGCGGCACGCCAAAACCACGGAACGCACTACAGACACCGTTGTTGGTGAACACCGCCCAGCCCTCGTGGCGTGTGTTGGGGACGCGGTACAGGGATGAGGCATGCTCAAGCGCAAGGTTGAGGACGGGGCCACCGAGCGACGTGTAGGCACCCTTGTCCTCGTAACAGGTGACGTCGTTGGCAAGCATTGTACCGTCGCTCTTGAAACCGGTTCTCGTGCGTACGATGAACGGATGGCGCTTCCAGCCCGACACCAGCGACTCCTCGCGTGAGAGCACAACCTTGACGGGCTTGCCCGTTTTCATGGCAAGCAGGGCAATGCCACCCTGGATGGTCAGTTCGTCCTTGCCTCCGAAACCACCACCCACTGGGTTGCTGTAGACATGGATCATCCGGGGATTCATCCCCAGGATACGGGCAAGCTGCAGCTGGTCCCGGAATGCATATTGAGAGCCTGCATACATCGACAGCGAACCGTCGGTCTCTGGAACGGCCACACCAGATTCGGTCTCCAGCGACGTATGGGCCTGACGTGGCGTCCGGTATTCATGCTCGATGACGAGGTCCGCTTCACGGAGTCCCTGCTCCACGTCGCCCTTCGTGATGAGGGTGTGCAGGCAGACGTTGCCCTTGTCATGGACCTTGGGGGCATCAGGCTTCAGCGCTTCGATGGGGTCGTCGACGACCGGCAGGACTTCGTAGTCCACCTCGACCAGAGCCGCCGCCTGTTCGGCGATGCGTTCGGTCGTGGCAGCCACCAGCGCCACAGTATCTCCCATATACCGCACCTTGTCGCCGCAAATGACCGGCATGTCGGGATCGACGATCCCGAACCCGTTGAACCCGGTCACGTCTGCCGCCGTCAGTACCGTGACGACACCGTCCAACGCCATCGCCTTGCTGATATCGACGCTTTTGATCAGGGCATGCGGGTACTTGCTGCGCACAAACCATGCAAACAACATCCCCGGAAATGAGAGGTCGGACATATACGCCGTGGTGCCGCACGCCTTGCCCTGTGCGTCGACCCTGTTCATCTGCTCGAAACGGATATCGTCCATCACATAGCTCCTTTCACGTTCAGCCACCACCGATAGGGGCTGCAAACACCAGCTCGTCGCCGTCCTGAAGGACATACTCGTCATACACGCGCTTGCCCTTCAGAATGAGGATGAGGTACGCCAGTTCCGGGCCCTTGATCCCAAGCTGTCTCACGATCTCCCCAGCCGTCGTTCCTGCAGGGAGTTCCAGCTCGTATTCGGGCGTGTCGTGGTACTGCTTATAGTCCTGAAAGAGCTTGATCTTAACGTTCATGCCAGCAGGAGGCAAGCGCTTCATAGGCGGCCTCGGCAAGAAGCCCGACAACGGCTTCCTTGCGATAGACCGCAGTTGCTCTCAGGTCATCGATGGGGGCTACTTCCTTCCAGGCCATCTGGGCGGCGCCGCGAATGGCGTCCCATGACAGGACTGGGGAGAGCCGACAGAACATCTGCTCGGTCTTGTGTGCCCGGACGACGGTCGGCGCGACCGAACCGAAGGCGATGCGGGCCTCGACGATACGGTGGTTGTTGCCGATCCTGAAATAGAAGGCCACGTTGGCAGTGGAGATCGTCATCGCCTGCCGTGCACCCAGCTTGCCAAAACCGGTCAGTTCGCCTGGCCCCGTCGCAGGGAAATGGAGCTCTGTCACGAGTTCTTCTGCGGCAAGTACGGACCGTCCCGGCCCCGTGAAGAAGTCGATGATGGGAACCTCCCGGATGCCCTTATGGCTGGCGATGGACACGACGGCATCAAGAACGATGAGCGCCGGGATCGTGTCACCCGCAGGAGACGCGTTGGCCACGTTGCCACCGACCGTCCCCATGTTGCGAATCTGAGGACCGCCGACCCGTGAAGCCGCCAGGGCCAGCGCGCAGCCGTGCTGCTGGAGGATGGGGGAAGCGCTGAGGTCCGCATGGGTGGCACAGGCTCCGACATGGACGATGCCCGACTCCTCACGCACGAAGCGAAGCTCCGCCACGCGGGAGAGGTCGACGATAACACCTTCCTTGACGAGTCCTTCTTTGAGACGCACCGTCACGTCCGTACCCCCAGACAGGAAGCGCTTGCGTGACCCGTACTGCTCCGCCAGTTTCAGCGCTTCCTTCAGGTCATGTGCTGCGTGGTACTCGAGTTCCTTGATCATGATCTACTCTCCAGAAGTCCAATGATATTCGCCCTGTTCTTCATCGAATCGGCCAGGGTGTGATCGTGACGCACGGCCACGAGTTCAACGCAGATGGCAAGTGCTATCTCCTCGGCAGTCTGGCCGCCGTGGTCGATGCCGACTGGGGCATACACGCGGGCAAGGTCTTCCCTGCCTACTCCTGCGGCCACCAGGCGGCGGAAGACCTCAAGCGTCTTCGACCGCGAACCGATCATCCCGATGTAACGGTTGTCCACCTTGCGCTCCAGAAGTGCCTGCAGCACTCGCTCGTCGCTCACGTGTCTGTCCGTGAGAATGACATGATATCCTTGCGAGCCATAGGCGGTCGTCTGAACCAGTTCTACGAACTCGCCGGTCAGAAAGTGGTGTGCGTCGGGGAAACGAGCAGGGGTGGCAAAATCCGGCCGATCGTCCAGCACCGTCACTTCGAACCCGACAAGAGACGCGAATGTCGCCAGAAAACGGCCGACGTGCCCGGCACCGTAGATATAGAGAAGCGGACGGCTGCCCACGTACTCTATGTAGAGTGTGACCTGACCGCCGCACAGCATGCCGAGGCTGTCCTCGCCATTCTGGCTCAGATCGAAGCTGACGACACGTGATTTTCCTTCGGCAATGGCATCGCGAGCGGCCCCCAGAACAGTCAATTCAAGCTTGCCGCCGCCGACGGTCCCACGCTGGGCACCGTCGGGCAGGACGACCATCTTGAAATTGGTGCGTCCAGGAGAAGAACCCTGTGCGTTGATGACCGTGCAGATGGCGAACTCACGACCCTCCTGTTCGAGCTTTGCTATGTATTGATAGATGGAATCCATCAGACCTCCCTGGTGAATGTTTCCGCAGATTTGAGACACTCGAGGACACGGTCATACTCCTCAGGAGTATCCATGTCCAGGAGCATGCCACGATCATCGACGCGAACCAGCTTCGTGGTGGACGCATGGAGCGTCATGAACT
>NZ_QXIU01000219.1 GCF_003570935.1 Candidatus Cryosericum odellii | reverse complement strand
GACATCGCCGAGCGTGGCCGCTCCCTGGGCGTCATCCTCATCGGCGCCCAGCAGTCCGCCAGCCGGGTCGAGAAGCGCATCACCGGCAACGCCAGCATCCGTGTCAACGGGCGCCTCGACTTTGCCGAGAGCCAGAGCCCCGAGTACGACTACCTGCCCGAGTCCTTCCGCCTGCGCAGCACCATCATCAAGCCCGGCACGATGATCGTGCACCAGCCCGACATCCCCGCCCCCGTCCTCATCAACTTCCCCCTCCCCGCCTGGGCCACCCGTGGCGAAGAGGTCGATGACCAGGACCTGGACAAGGCAGCACGAGAGTTTGCGGAGAAGTTTTAGCACGTCACACACCTGATACTAGTCGTGCACATACGATTGCAAGCCTGAACTACCCTAGGAGCTTGGCTCGACTGGCGACATAGAGGGGAGGACAGAGATGCCTCAACTGGACATCGATCTTGTAAAAGCCTTGAACACTGGCAAATGTTGGGCGGTGGTTGGTTCAGGTCCTTCATGTGAACTTGGAGTACCATCCTGGAGCGCATTGGCTCTAGGTGCCCTTGAGGAGTGTCAGTCCGAACTTCCTCAGACAGCACTTGCAGCGGCAAGGAAGGAAGCTGTCCTAAATCAGTATCCAAACGTGTTCGAGACACTCTCCAACAACCTTGGGCGTGCGAGACTTCTGCATGTGCTCGAAGGGCTGTGTAAACCTCAAGCTCCTAGGTCTCAAGGCCAACTCTATCACAAGTTGGCACGTTGGCCTTTCTCAAACTACATAACAACCAACTACGATGACCTTCTGGAGGACAGCTTACGGTCGGCGAGGACCGACTTCCTCGTCAGGCGGAATTCACGAGATGATCTCAGCGCAATGCGCGCCGACACCCAGAGAACGATCTTCAAGATCCATGGTGACTGGAGCACTCCCCACGATGTCGTCTTGACGGGAGCGGATTACCGAGAGTTGGAACATGGAAAGCCCAAGGACTTCATTGCGGATAAACTGTTTGCTGTACTCTCGATGTTTGACGTAGTGATAGTCGGCTACAGCGCCACCGATCCCGATTTTCTGGAACAACTGCAGCGAGCCAAGAAAGTGGCATCTCCCAAGAGACCTGTCTTCATGTTCGCTTCAGGCGTTGACACCACTGTTGCTCAGAGTCTTCTGCTGGAGTACAACGTTCGGATAATCGGCTATGCAAATCCGGATGGACACCACGTGCAGTTGCTGAGACTGCTGGAGCAATACGATCCGTTTGTTTGCAAACGCGGCTCTCGCTATCTCGTTGAGGCTCCACCCGAAGACGGCTCCTCGGAGACCGCTGCCTCGCTATACCTCTTCACTAGTCTTAGACTTCTTGCCGATGGCAATCCGGTCTCAAATGCTTGCGGGGCACTGATTCTTCTGGCGCTTGCAGCGTCAGAAGCCGGCACCATAGGACTGGTTGCTCTACCCAACGCCCTCCTCGAAAAAGCCGGGGTCCGGCTTCCAGTAGACCCTGAGTCTCTGTTCGGTACGGCGACCGACCTAGTATCTAGAGGTCTCGCCGTATTCAGCGGTCCCGGCCAGTCGTTGCTGACGCTGACACCCGAAGGGCGGAGAACCGTTGCGGTGGCCACTGCTCAACGCCAGGAAAACAAGGATCGTTTTCTGTCCGCGGCTCGCAATACTGTGCTAAGAGCACATCCAGAAACTACTCCGGATGCGGCGAGAGAAATCTCGGAGACGGCTGCCCGAGTTCTGTCGGGCGTGTTCCGGAGACGAGGCTTAGAGATTGCGCGGACCGTGTTGGAAGACTTTCCCGTCGATTTGGCAGAGGCTCCAGACATACTGGCTCTGCTCAATACTTTCTCATCAAGCCTGCCTGCCGAGCAACAGGGGTCTTTCTTTGAACTCATGGTCAACGTGCTTACAAACCCTTCTCCCGAGATGAAACCCTACATGGCAAGTCTAACCCAGGGCTACTTCGCCTACCACGTGTTAGGCCTTGACCCCAAATGCAGCACAGAGAGGCTTGCTCACGCACGGGACAAGTGCTGGGTCATGGACGCCAGTATTCTCATCAAGGCTTTGGCTCGCGAGTGCAGGGACAACGCCTACGCGCTAGACCTCGTACAGCGGATGCTCAGCCTCGGACTTCGCTGCACCACGACCGAGGCCCTGATTGACGAAGTCAGCGAACATGCTCAGTGGGGAATCACGCTCGGCCAAGAACTTGGCGATGTGCCTGAGCGGATCCTTGCCTGGGTTAGCTCATCCGAGGGATCCTCGAATCTCTTCGTTGACGGCTACATCCATTGGGCAACCGATGGACGTGGCAATCCTCGCTTCGCGGATTACATGCGAGAGTGTCTGGGGGACTATGAACACCTCACGGTCACTTCGTGCGTGAAGAGACAGCTCACCGGCCTCGGAATGCAGATCACCCATATCGCGAAGGAACTGCAAAACGTCCCAGTGGATTCTGCGGAACTGACTCATTTGGCAGACGAGATTCAGACCTACCGCAAAGCACGCGGAACCTATAAGAATGAACACCAGTGTCAGGCCGAGGCCGAAGTCCTCTGGCTGGCAATGCATCGACCCACAGTCTTCCTTTCGCAGAGTTATGTTCTGAACCACGTCCTGCGGTCGGAGTCGGCCGTTAGCTGGACGCCTGAAGCGGTATATCGCTTCACCACGCTCTTTGGGGATACCCCGTCTAACCCAGAGGCGGTTTATGAGTCTATGCTGGACTCACCGTTTGGAAACGGCCTCGACGTAGTCGATCACGAGACGATGCGGAAGTATGCCGATCCGCTGATTGCCCAAACCAGAATGGCGGTCCAGCAGGAACTGGACAACTACGAGCGTGCACTTGCTGGGAAAGCGACTGCAAGAGTGACCATGGACGACTTCGACAAGGTCCCCGACGAACAGAAGCCACTGTACTCTGTCCGGCTTATCTCGTTCCTCCAACGGCAAATTGCACAAGAAACAGCACGGCTTGAACAAGCAGCTCATGCGTCCCAAATGAACACGAAGGAGGGTAGAGACTACGTCAGGCTGAAGTCAGAGGAACGCCGTCGGCAGGAAAAGAAGAATAGGCAATTGCGCAAGAAGGCGAGTCAACCGCGCCACAAGGGGGCACATCACTGAATCTAAGTACGCGAAGGCATCCGCATTCACAAATGCGGGAGTGTCGGCAACCTGCCCTCCTTGGTCTACGACGTCATGCGTGACCTAAGGTTGTTCCTTGGTTACTATAGACTTCGAGGTATACATTTGAGCCGGGATGCTGCGTACGGCTGACACCACGGATCATGGATTGCAGGCAGTGCCGACGAAGCGTAGTTTGATAATTGGAGGCGAGATGGAGAAACCAGTCGATCCAAGAAAGAGTCGCGACCCGCGAGGGTGGATTGGACTTGCATTGTTGGCTGCCCTCGGAATCATTGTCGCATGGAAACTGGCAACAGCACAGTGGAGAATCGATCTCACCAGATTCAGTTTCACTGACCTACTGTCCCTTCTATTGGCCCTATTCGCAGTCCTGATGTCAGCCCTGTTCTACTTCAAAGCGAATGAAACGAGCAATGCCTTCTATGACAACACTTACCATTTCAGTCAAAGCATGGCAGAGATTTTGGCTCGTATCGAGTCTGGGTTTGGTGAACGGCTGAAGCGTCTTGACGATGAATACACTGGCATCGCCAACAGAGTCAACGGGGGCGGTCAGATCCAAGCCGTCAAAGAAGAGGTCAAGTCTGAAGAGGGCGCCGTCAAGAAGGCAGAACAGGAGCACGATCGTCTGCTCGAAGATCTGATGAAGAAGGCGAAGCTGCAGGACAACGAAAAGCAGAGTCTCGCTCAGCAAATGCGGGAACAAGAGAGACAACTGAACGACGCGAAAGCCCAGCTCAGTTTCCTGCGTCGCCACTTGGCCACAGTGGAGCCCATGGATGACGCAACTGCAGACCCATCCGAGAGTCGAGGCTCTGCAGGATTCCTCAACTACGCGTCCGAGCACATCGTCGAGCCCATTTCTGCAGATTACATCCTGTCAGCAAGTCCTGTTGACATCGAACGTCGCTTTGATGTCATTGCTCCAGAATTGCCCTCCGCATTCACTAACGATCTCAGACATCGGGGATGGATTGACTCTCACGGTCGGCTGACAGAGGAAGGGTTTCGATGGCTGCATAAACTTGCTGCACGCCGATCTTGACGGTCTGGTCCGCTCCTGCATCTCATGCGTCCCACTCCCGAATCGACGGAGATGCCATGATCAGTATGCGATGGGGCAAAGACAATCCAGATTGAGGAGCTGCGACACTTCAACAAGAACCTTGGCTATGTTATGAATCGCTATGCCCATACGCGATGCGATGTCACTGTGAGATGCTTCTCTCGTCTCGATGGTGCAGCACGGATGCACAGTCAACACAACATGAACATCGATGCAGCAACGACATTTGCCACTGCAATCAGCAAACCTGTTTCTACAAGAAACTGTTCAGGGTGGACAGGGTTATTGATACAGCGACGTGGAATGCCCTAGTGTCAGGCTTCTACTACGACAATGAACTTGTACTTGAGTATCTGAATAGCGTTTAGCCTAGTCGGCACCTTTGCGAGGCCACCTCCACCTGCCTTCTAGGCGTCCGGCGGAAGCCCTATGCGCTCGCGTTGTACTGCTCTGAATTCGCGCCATCTCTTCTGAAGCACGATCTGCTATGAGAGATACTTCGACGCCCGCGATCAGGACAAAGACAATCCAGCCAACCATATACACCAGAACGTCAGCGGTCTTTGCGCCCGCACCAAGTGTCTCCCCCGACACCAGATTCTTGACTCCTTGGACTATCAGCGGGCCAAATGAGTTGGCTAACTCCCAAAGACTGGAATGCGGCGTGAACATATTCTCTTTTCTGCCATATGCCCCCAGAAATATTAGAAGAACAGACGTGGCAGTGGCAAACCCAACAAGCTGACGGCCAGTGAACAACCAGAAGCTGCGCGGTAGCCTAATGAAGCCTGTCGTCACGAGGAAGAGCGGAACTGCCACGATTTCAGCTATTGCGACGATCGCCAAGAACCAGTCCAGATGACCACTCACGCCGAGAGGAATAGCCCTAAGATAGACGGCACCAATAGCTATGCCAAGCCCCAGAACCCAGAGTACGCTGAGTCGGCTGAAGACATCCTCACGACGGACAGCCAACCAACAAATGCGCGTGAACCATTCCGTGAACAGATTGAGGGCCGCAAGGAGACAAATGAGCGAGATCGATGCTGGCCAATCGGATGACAACTTGCTCAGCAACTGCAGCAAGAGGAAGGCTAGTACGAGTTCCCAAACGAGACTGGCCCCCCTTAACAACCATCCGAGTGCCTGTTCAAAGGCCGTCGCAGAGAATGGTCTGTTGGTCCGGTCACGTCCTCGGGTCTCTCGGGGATAACCGTCTCCCTTGCTAGTGCCACTTGTGGTCCTGTCCGTCTCCCACACGCCTCGGCTCCTCTCGGAATTCGTCAACTGTTGGGTTCTAGGCAGACAAACCACTCACGTGCTCATCGATCTGGAGCTGCAGGCTCATGGTCTTCGAGAGTGCGGTGACGATACGGGCATAGTGGATGGTGTCGGCACTGGTGAGGAAGCGACCCTTGCGATCTTTGAGCCACTTGGCAAGAACTTGGTAGCCGCCGATCTGGTAGGCCCAGAGGTCGGGGGTGACACCATCGAAGTACTGGGTGGGGTTGATGCTGACGCGACCGAGGCCTGCGTCGTATTCAACCTTGGTGACGGCGCTGTCGCCCTTGCCGCAGAAACGACTGATAGGGTTGTCGAGCTCCGGAGAACGCATCAGGTGCAGGTCGATGAGCTGCTGACCCAAGTCAGCCAACTTAACGAAGGTATCACGGTCCTTGGTGAACGGGATGCGCGGAAAATCGGACTTGAGGAACTCGGCATACCGAACGCGGTAGGCCGGCGAGTTGAGAATGGCGTAGACATAAGCAGGAACCAATTCAGGGGGAACAGGCTCTCCCAAGGACTCATAGACAGCATTCAGGACCTCAGATCTCAGATTGGCGACCCTCGTTGGTGCGCTACTCCCTTGGTGGTCGAAGAGTGACAAACGGATAGCTGTAGCGCCAGACTTCTCGTATAGATAGAGTGGCATATTGACGTTGCCACCACGGTAGAACAAGTTGTAATCCTCGATGCAGTCGCTGCACCAACACACATTCCACGGAGCGCCGTTCCCAACGACCTGCCCAGCGCGACCAACGCACAGAGCAAGATTTGGCTCCAGCATGTGACGCATCACATTTGCTCTGGGTCTACAGATTACGCCTGATGATCGGCCCGTGTAGTACGTATAACGCACGTCAAATGGTCGATAGAGGATCGGAACTACTCTCGACCTTTCAGGTCCGCTCTCGACTACGTCTCTCAAAGCATCGGCCACCCGCCAATCGCCAGAATCAGGGCCGAGACGGAACGTTTCGCGAGCCTCTTCTGGAGACATTCGCGAGAATTCGCTAACCGTGTTCCAAACCTGTTCAGCAGAGAACTTGATGATGAAGTTGTCACGAGACGTGTACAGACCCGCACTCTGGACCTTGAAAATGTCCGTGACTTTCGGGCATCGTTCGTATTCTACCGCCAGTGTCGTGTCCTGCGGGACGAACGGGTACTTATCGCCGCCTGGTGTCAGCTCCTGCCACGTTGTCTGGGTCATCTGTCCACCGCTGAGAGCCGTGTACTTGGCGTCGCGGCTGCCCCATAGATCGCTATACCACATACCTTTGGGGACGCCGTTGTGCTTGACGGCCAGAACGATCGCTACTCCCTGCATGATGTCAAACACGTTCTCGTCCTTGCTGCCGTCGGGACATTGTTCCTTCTTGAGAGAATTGCCATGCAGATTGAGGATGTGCAACTGGTCAAAGGATGTCATCAGCGACTGACGCATGCCCCGAAAGGTCGGGTTGTCCAGATAGCTGTGGTTGGTAATGAACCCGAGGACGCCTTCGCCCGCTTGGTCAATCTTCCACTGTGCGAAGCGAATGAACTTGACATAGTCGTCCTGCAACATTTTGGAGTTCTTCTCGCCTAGGGGCTTTCCATCTACCTGTTTGTAGTCATTGATGAGGGCTGAAATCCACGCGCCCTTGTTGGAACTGGTGCCCGAGTACGGCGGATTGCCCATGATAGCCAGGACTGGTTGACGCCTCTTGACGGCACCAGCCGCCAATGACTCCTCAGCAAGCCCCGACATGGAACCGAACTGACCAGGTTGAACAACAGTGTCTTCCAGCGTGTTGGTGAGGTACAACTTGAAGCGGTCGTCGGGACTCATGGTGTAGCCCAGCTCAGTGAGCAGGGTACCCATGCGCAGATGACCGATAGCATACGGGGCCATCATCAGCTCAAAGGCGTAGAAGTCGCGCAGCACATGCCCCTTGATCCAGCTGTCCAGACTACCGTCGCCGTACTTGGCCTTGTAGGTTGCGGCAGCCAGACGCACGGCAGTGGCAGGGAAGGTCATGGTGCCCGCTGCAGGATCGAGGACGGTGACGCTGGGGTCCGCCAGGCCGTCGAGCTTGCCAAAGGAGTCGCGCAAGATCTGGTCAACGCTGCGGACGATGTAGCTGACCACGGGCTGGGGAGTGTAGTAGACGCCGTGCTGCTTCCTCTTGGCAGGGTCGTATTCGCCAAGGAAGGTCTCGTAGAAGTCGGCCACCGGGTCACGACCGTTCTTGCCGTAACCCTTGAACAACAGATTCGTGTCAGCAACTGCCAGCACATCCGCGATATCGTCGATGATGACGCGCAGACGTTCGGGAGTATCGCCGATGGAGATGTACTTGAACAGGCGGCGCAGGATGCCGATGGTCGCCGGGATGCCATTGAGCGCAGTCTCGCGGGTAAAGGTGCTGGTCACGCGCATGCGCGCCGCGAACAGGCCGTAGGTGATGGTCTGCGCGTAGAGGTCGGCAAAGGTGTCGCTGGTCAGGTCGGACATCAGGACTTGCTTGAACTCGGCCATCAGGTTGACGAGCTCGCTGCCCAGCTTGTGGTCCTCATCGTCGAGCAGCTGTGCCAGCACCTGTTGCTGCAGGAAACGCGTGCGGTCCGCCAGCGCGACCGCCAGCGTCTGGGCCGTATACTCTTTGGGCAACTGGAAGTCGAAGAACCGTTCAACTAAGTCGCGGAACTGATCCTCATGCTGCAAGGGTACCTTCATGCCCGCTTGCAGCGCCTGAAGCGACCCGATGGTCACGGGCTGGCCCATCGGCTGGCCGAAGCGGTAGAGGCGGAACTCCAGGAAGTTGGTGAGGATGACGTTGGGGAAGGCTGTACGGTACCGCTTGAGCTGCTCGCTGACTTCGACGTGGTCCAGGTTGGTGACGCCCGGCTCCTTGGCCTCGATGTAGCCCGTGACATGCTGTTGACCGCTCCAGACACGCATGTCCGGGTTGCCAGCCTCGGTCTGACGAGGGAGGACGGTCAGTGTCGCGTGCGCGCTGCTGAGCTGTGACCCCAGCTCCTCCCAGAGCTGCTTGAGCACGTCATAGTACGACTCCTCGCGCGCGTCGCCGCGGTGATACTGCTGCGCGACCGCACCCAGATACCTTTCCACCGATGCCCTGAACGTCATGATCCCTCCCTGAACCTTGCGGGTCTTTCTATACAAAGCATTGTAGTCCTAAATGCAACAAGATGGACTCCCGCCTGCGCGGGAGTGACGGACTATTCTGCGCGGGAGTGACGGATTGGGATCCTGCGCGGCATTTACTCGAGCAGAAAATCTATGATGTTTTCTGCCTTAATGCCAGCATAGGAGGTGACATAACTTTTATCCATGGACAATACTATTTTCTCGTAATTGTCTGGTATGTTCTGAAGTGGCACCAGCTCACGCTCACGTGTTTCTACGCCAGTTATGGACTCAGCGACCTGCACGTACATCATGTGTTCTGGTTTTTCTGCAACAAAGTCTATTTCCTTTCCACCGAGTATCCCGATAGATACGCGGTAGCCACGGCGCAAAAGCTCAAAGTAGACTATGTTCTCCAGGATATGACCACGATCCGTGTCGCGATAACCGAGCAGCATGTTTCGCAGTCCCGTATCAACAATGTAGTACTTGCCGAGCGTCTTCAAATACTGCTTACCCTTGATGTCATAACGCTGTGCACTGTAGAAGACAAACGCGTTCTGCAGATAGCCGATATATGTCTCAACGGTTCTACTGGCAGGATTCTTTCTGTCTTTGTTGATACCACCCTGGCTCGCAAGGAAATTACTGATACTGTTGGGAGATACTATGTTACCTACATCGTCTGCAAGAAATGCAACGATCTTTTTCAGGAGCATCTGGTCTGCGATCTTGTTGCGTTCCAGCACGTCTTTCAAGATAACTGTCGAATAGATCCCCTGCAGCACATCATTGATGCGTTCCTGGTTGAAATCGTATTCTGATATGGCGGGCATTCCGCCGAACTGCAGATACTTCTGGAATTTCTCATCGACAGAGACGTTAGATGCGAATGTATTGAAATCAAGAAACTCTCGGAAAGAGAGAGGGAGCATTCTGATCTCTACATAGCGACCGGACAGAAGAGTGGAGAACTCCGATGACAGGAGGTAGGTGTTGGAACCGGTGATATAGATGTCTGTATCGAAGTCAACAAGGAAAGAATCGATGGCCTTCGACCATCCTTGTACCATCTGAACTTCGTCCAATATGATGTACGTTCTGCTACCGTGAACGATTTTGTCAGCTACAGCATCGTACAGTTTTTGAGAGTCAGTTATATCCTTCCACCGGAAAGACTCGAAGTTCATCTGGATGATGTGATCCTCTGATACGCCGCTCTTGCGGAGATACTCAGCGAACATCAATAACAGAGTAGACTTTCCACAACGACGGATACCGGTCACGATCTTGATGACCTTCTTGTCCCGGAATTCTTGCAGCGTTTTCATATAGATTGGCCTGTCTATCATGGATCACCTCCCATCTGAGTATACTACATGACCAATACTGATGCAATAGTATTTGACCTATAAGTCTAAAAGTGCTAGATAGTGATGAGTTATTGAAATGGAAGTCAACAACTCTAGTCTTGGCTGATTTTGTACTTCATGGTGCAAAGAGTTGATGCTGGAGAAGCACCCCTCGCCTTGAACAAAAGGGCTCGGGGGGAGTGACGAACTTGGCCGTGTCTTGTCGTTCGCCCGAAGCCAAGAATCCTTGTCCATGAGACGCCGACAGCATTTCCAGCGGCAATGGGCGCGGCGAACGACCATGAAACTGTCAGCATACGTTACACCTCATTGACATAATACATTACATATCCATAATGCAAAGGGAAGGGTTGAGAGGAGGATTCACCATGGACAACGTCAGCGATTTCGACGGGCTCCTCAGTAAACGAATCCGGTCGATACGGGAACGGCTGGGATACAGCCAGCAACGGCTTGCAGAACTACTAGGTATCTCAAGAGTGACGGTGTCGCAGATGGAAGCCGGGAAGCGAAAGCTCTCGGCAAGTGATCTCAAGAGACTGTCGGATATTCTGGAGACTCCTGCAGATTATCTGCTGAACCCAGACAAGGAACCAGAGGTGGTTATCCAGGGAGTGAGGGAGAGCGAGGAACCCGTTCAGTCGATGCGTGTAAGTGTCCCGCAGGAGAAGGTGGACAAGTTCAAGGAGGTCCTGCTCTACATCCTGAACAAGGTTGGCGCCAAGCCCAATGTTGGCCGGACTGTTGTCTACAAGCTTCTGTACTTCATGGATTTCGACTACTACGAGCAGTATGAGGAACAACTGATCGGGGCTCGGTATCAGAAGAACCAGTATGGCCCGACACCGATGGAGTTCACCAAGATCGTACAGAGGATGGAACAGGACGGAGACCTGACAGAGGTCAAAAACAAGTACTTTGAGCGATTCCAGACCAAGTACCTGGCCCGCAGAGCGCCAGACCTCTCAGTCCTGTCGGGACGAGAGCTTCAAGTCATCGAGGATGTGCTTTGCCAGTTGTCCGACAAGAATGGCACGGAGATCAGCGCATACTCCCATGGAGATGTCCCATGGCTTGCCACAGAAGATGGTCAAGTCATCGACTACGACTTGGCATTCTATCGCACCCCGCCGTATTCTCGGCGGCAGTACACTGAAGATGTTTAAGGCTACACCATACACGCCGGAATTCGACGGCGACCTGAAGCATCTCAAGAAACGCTACCCGAGCCTTGATGAAGACCTTGCAGTCCTCACCAAGGCTCTTCATGTCTGGCTGTGTGTTTTGGGCAAGGCCGGTCAGTCATATGATGACGGCTACGTCATCATGAGCAACTACGGGGCCAATGGCTGTCACCTCTACAAGGTCAAGCACATGGCGTGCGCATCAATTCCTGGCAAAGGCAGTCGGACCGGACTGCGCGTCATCTGCGCCTACTGGCCAGAGAGCGACACCCTGGAGTTCATACAACTCTACTTCAAGGCCGATAATGACCTGGAGAATCAGGGCCGCGTCAGAAACTACGTGAAGACAGTACTCCGATAGAAGAGCCCAAGAGGATAGTGAGGTGCTGTGAATAGGATGGACTCCCGCCTGCGCCGAAAGCACCCCTCACCTTGAACAGAAAGGCTCGGGGGGGAGCGACAGCTTCTCTGCCTGAGCGTTACCGGTCGCTGAAGTTCTTCAGATACTCCACCACCGACCGGGTCATCTCGGCGCTGAAATCGGACATGTACTTGCGTTTGCAGAGCGCATCGATGCTCTCCTTGTCGCCCCGCTCGCTGTGCATCCCGAGGAGCTCATCAGGTTCCATTTTCCGGTAACCGTTCTCATGGACGATATGCCTCTTGCCAAAACGCACCGGCTTCTTGCGGTCGAGCTGTTGCTTCGTAGGATACCCATAGACAACCAGCGTCGCGGGCATCACGAATTCGGGCAGCGACAGGAGTTGCCGTACCTGTTCGCAGTTCTCGATGATGTCCCCGATGTAGCAGGAACCGAGCCCCAGCGACTGAGCGGCCACGACGGTGTTCTGGGCGGCGATGAACGTGTCCGCACAGGCGAGCATCAAGTCACCGACGCCTGGTTTGCGCACCGTCAGTCCGGCCGCCCGGTAGGTCTCGTACCAGCGCTGATAATCGGCAAGGAACACGAGAACGAGCGGGGCCTTGGCGATGAAGGGCTGATGGTCGCACAGCACCGACAGCTGGTCCTTGACCTTCTGATCTGTCACGTTGATAATCGTGTAGAACATCATGTTGCCGGCAGTCGGCGCTTCGAAGGCCGCCGCGATCACCTCGTCCTTGATAGCATCGGGCACGGCTTTGTCCTCGAAGATGCGTACCGATTTTCTCTCCCGGAGCTGCCTGATAACCTCGTTCACCTCATTCATAACTCTACACTCCCTTTCGTTCTGAAATATCGTCTTGATGTCGTCTACAGTTGCCCGCGCACTGAGTCTACCCGTTCTGCCTCAAGGTCAAGGACAAACTGCGACACACTGGAGCGGAAGAATCGCTTAATGACCGACCACTGCAGGGGCTTTCCGAGGTACACGGGATCGGGTTGCTCGTCTGCGTCGGCAAACCAGGCAAGCGCCTTGCCGATGATGACCGGTTCGATGAGGGTCGGGCCAAAGCGCTGGATGGCGTTGTGCGCGACGACGCGAAATGGTGTCGTCCTGAGCACTGTGTAGAGATCCACAAAGTCGCGCCTGGCCCCACGCTGCATGATGGCGATGAGCTTCATCCCGGTAATGTCGACGATGCCTGCAACCTTCGTTCCGTTGAACAACTCCATGGGCTCGGCAAAGGGGTACGGATACTGGAACAACGACACCTTGACCCCATCCACGATCATCACCGCCGTCCCCGGTTCCAACTTCAGCGACTGGACCTCGGCCGATATTGCCTGCATAGCCTGAACGACGGCAACAGGGTCGAATTCGTTCCCGGTGAAGAAGTCGAAGTCGACGGACACGCGGTGACCCACCTGCAATGCAAGAGCTGTACCGCCTGCCAGGACAGGGCCATATGGCTGTAGGGCGGAGGCGACGACGGGCAGAAGATGCGCCGCTTCGGGCTGCAAGCACTCAGGATGCACAGGGCACCTCCCTGCCGAACCACAGGTTCCAGAATACCCGCGAGCGTGGTGAGAGTCCTTTGGAAAGCGTCAGGACCTGCGCGATCGCGGTGCCGGTATAACGATGCTGCAGCCATCGCATGTCCTGCAGGTCTCCCATCTCGAGGACGCGTTCAATGATGGCGGTCGCATGCCGGGAGAGATCCAGCGATTCGGGATCTGTGTCCCAAAACAGACGGCGCAGGCGTTCAGGGATCCCCTTCTCTTCGAACAAGCCGTCGACAGCAGCCTGAACGTCCGGCCTGCTCATGGGACCAAGGTAGGTCTGGATCATGCGCTTGCCCTCGCGTCGAGAGACATACGCATACTGTCTTCCATGAATCGTGCGAACGAGGATACTCATCTTCTGGACCTCCTATAGACATTTTACACAGCATGCGGTGTAAATCAAGAGTCTGATGACCCAGGAAGCGGAACGTGTTACGATATGCGGGGGTGCGACGTGGAAGAACTCGGTACGCTTCTTATTGGGCTGCCAGGTCCTGGAGCACTTCTTCTGTTGAGACCACCTTGCAGTAGATCTGGTTCAGGATCCTGGTCTCCCAGACCTGAAGATCGGCGTTGATGGCCGACGTGGCGTCCTCCACCAGGAAGACTGTATAGCCCCAGTCCGACAAGTCGCGCACGGTGCTGGAAACGCACTGATCCGTGAACAAGCCACCGACTACAACATGTTCGATCCCCATCCATCTCAGGATATGGCCGTACTGGGTGCCCATCACGGTACTGTCCGTAGTCTTGCAGACGACGATCTCACCTTCTCTCGGCTTCAGGTCATCGACAACCTCCTGGTCCCTGGAGCCGATCTTCAGCAAGGTATAGTTCCAGCCCGGTCTGGCCTGGGTGGGCGAACGGTCTCGACCGTCTGCTCGCTGATTTCCAAGCGTTGCAAACGTGACGACCATCTGCTGGTCACGGAAGAATGTGAGGAGTCGCTTGGCATTTGGAATGACCGTCTCCTTCAGTCGGTCGTACAGGTAACTGTTGCCTGCATTCCTGAGCTCGACAGCCAGATCCTGATCGTGTTTCTGAACATCGATGATCAGCAGCGCAGTCTTGGCCTTCAGTGGCTTGATCTTCTCCCAGTAGTCACCTTCGGGATGCACTTCAAAGTTGGGGTTTAGGAACTTCCTGAATGTCGGCGTCTTTCCATCTTCCATCTTTTCCTCCCATCATGAGTGTCGGACTTGCCACGTGATCGCTTTTGCAGATTTCTACGTCACGCACTACCACGTCGGCGGTCGCTGCGTTAGCCACTGTGCGAGCAAGGCATCGACAAGCTGGTAGTTCTGGTTCGACCTCCGTTCGATCAGATCACGGTCGATGAGTGCACGGATCGCCTTCTGGACAGCCCCGACGGACAGCTGACTTTTGCTGAGGAAGTCCGCCGCATACGGCTGGTCGGTCGGCGCCTGCGCCAATGCCTGCAGCAGCCGTTTCTGGGCCAGCGACAGACTTGACAGGATGATCTCAAACCCCGAAGACAGCTCGCGCAGCAGGATGGCATCGGCCTGATCCACGATACCGTCCGTGCACAATTCCTCGGTCAGGTCCCATGCCGTCGAGGCAAGCCGCTGAACATAGTAGGCATATCCTCTGCTGTGGCTGTGGATGAGTCGAGCCGTCGCCTCACTGCATACCTTGCCCGTCTGGGCAAATGCCGCAGTGATCCATGGAACCACGGCCTTCTCGGGGAGTTCGTGCAGCTCGATAATTGATGCGCTGTCAAAAAAGGGCCGGTTGCGGTCGGCAAACATGGACCGCAAGAGGTGCCTTCGACTGCCAACGTACAGCCAGGCGACGCTCTGGTGTCGCTGGATGACCGAGCGCATGCTGGCCTCGATGACGCGAGATTCCTCCAGTTGCGTGATCTCCTGAAACTCGTCCAGAACGACACATGCTCCACGCCCCTTCTGTTCAGCGTATCTGCATGTCTGTTCCAGCACTTCCTCCAGCAGTTGAAGCACTTCGGTGTGGGGATCCAACATCGCAGACACACTCGGGCCGGTGGCGTCGAGAGAGAACTCGAGGTGAACATGAGCAAACAGCCGGCCCAATTGCCGTGGCAGCTGGCCGAGGGCCATGCCCCAACCAAACCCCTGCGCTACTCCTCGCGCAAGTCGCTCGACAAGTTCGCGCTCGGACGACACGGGCATGACATCAACGTACGCCGTCAGGAGGCCCTGACCGCGCATATCCGTGAGTGTCTCCAAAGCTAGAGACGACTTGCCATATCGACGTGGAGAGAGCAACACGGCACTGTGCCCTCCGCGTGCCAGGCGGGACAATTCGGCCCGCTCCTGGTCACGGTCACAAAACTGGTCTCCAGCTGCAATCTTGTCAGTGAAAGGGTTTTGCATCGTTGGCCTCCGTCACTATCCATTAGAATTATTCTACTAGAATAATGCCAGAAGATAGCGACATGTCAAGAGGGACCCCCGGCACCATCAAGACTGACAATGTGCCATTCCGACGGGGCAGGCGCATTAGAATCCCGGGGCATCACGACAACTTGTGACATAACTTGCGACAACAAGCTCTACCTCAGAGCTCTCCTGGCGGAATGAAGATGTGCTGCGGATAGGATGGACTCCCGCCTGCGCGGGAGTGACGAATCAGCAAGCTGGCACCAGTACGCCGCTGGACTATACTAGATAAAGGAGGCCTCTATGTTTGAGCCTAAATTCACGATCAGCAATGCAATTCTTGTGGATCTGACGCGTATCGAGGGCGCCGTTGGTTTTATGTCAGCTGCACAGCTGTCGGACGACTGGATCCGCGACATGCAGGCGAACGCTCTCACTCTGGAAGCACACTATACGACGCATATCGAGGGTACACAGCTGACGCTTGAGCAGTCCACCCAGCTGCTGGCTGGGCAGACGATACCAGATGCCAATCCGAACGATGTGCGCGAATTGCTCAACTATCGCACAGCTTTTGAGCTGGTTGCTGAATATGTCGGCAGCGGCGAGCCCATCACTGAGGCGTTGATCCGCGAGATCCACAAACGGCTGGTCACCGACGTGCGTGGAGGCTCGGCGGCGCCTGGCCAGTATCGGCTGGGTCAGAATCTGGTCGTCGATTCGGTGACCAAGGAAACCGTGTACACTCCTCCGCCTGCTGAGGAAGTCCAACCGTTGATGACCGATCTCGTGAAATGGCTCAACGCATGCACGGGCATCAACACGGTCCTGGTCAGCGGCATAGCGCAATTCCAGCTGGTGCACATCCACCCTTTCATCGATGGCAATGGTCGCACAGCTCGGTTGCTGGCCACGTTGGTGATGTACCGTGGAAACTACGACTTCAAGCGCCTGTTCACCTTCAGCGAATTCTATGACCGGGATCCCTCGGCATACTATGGAGCCCTGCAACGTGTGCGTAGTCATGACATGGACATGACCGGCTGGCTCGAGTATTACGTGGGCGGTCTGGCCACACAGATGGAGGAAGTAAAGACCAAGGGTGAGCAGGCCATCAAGGCAGGGGCAGCGAGGCTCTGAGAGACCGCTCTGAGCGTGTTTCGGCTATCCTCAACGCCACCGTACGATGAAGAGGAACGTGCGATAGGGTGTATCATAGAGTAGATAGCCATGACAGATACACAGAGCAATGTGCAAGGAGGCAGCGATGCCAAAACCGATCAACAAACAGCAACTGCTGGATGAGGCTCAGAAGAAGTACGAGGCACTGGAGCGGCAGTTTGCATCGCTCACACCGGAGGAGATGGTCCGGCCGGAAGTCATCGGCACCTGGTCCATCAAGGATATCCTGGCACACCTGTTGGAATGGCAGAAGATGTTGATGGACTGGTATGAGGCGGAACTGCGCGGCGAGACGCCAGCCGTCCCAGCCGAGGGGTATAACTGGAGTCAGTTGCCTGCGCTGAACCAGGCCATCTATGAACGGTGCCGGGACACAGCGCTGGACGACGTCAGGAGCCAGCTGGACGCATCGCACAAACACATGCTGGAGGTAGTCGCATCACTGTCTGAGGAGGAGCTGTTCACGCCCGGGCGCTACGCCTGGATCGGTATCAACACACTGGCTTCTTACGTCGACTCATGTGCCGGTGACCACTACCGATGGGCCCTGTCAGGCATCCGCAGGAGGACAAAGGTCTGGTCCGGTGAGACGTCGGCAGCGAAACCAGCACATCGTACGGCCGCGGGTACGAGCAAACGCGTGAGAGCAAAGGTGCCGAAGAACCCGGGCGGGACCGCCTTGCTGATCATCGATGTCCAGAGGGACCTGTTCGAGAAGACCACTCCCATCTACGAGGCTGAGAAGATGCTCGCAAACATCCGGCTCCTCGTGGACAAGGCTCGTGCGGCGAAGGTCCCGGTCTTCTATGTCCAGCATTCCAATGACAAGGAGCTGGTGGAGGAGACAGACGGCTGGAAATTGCATCCCGCCCTGACGCCACTCCCCACCGACCACTTCATCCATAAGCACCACGGTAACGCGTTCGAGGACACGACGCTCAAGGCAGAGCTGGATGCCCTGCACGTGCACCATGTCGTCGTCGCAGGCCTCGTGACCCACGGCTGTGTCCAAGCCACCTGCAACGGTGCGCACGAACTGGGGTATGACGTCGTGTTGGTGAAGGACGCCCACAGCAACTACGATGCGAAAGCTCGCGACGTCATCGACGAGTGGAACGAGAAGTTGAGCCACGGCATCGTGCAGCTGCAGACTACAGCCGACGTGGACTTTCAGTCAGCGCAGGCGTTGCACCAGCCTGCAATCTCGCCTCCTACTGGACGATGAAATCTCCTGTCATCGTTGCCGGGTGTACATCACATCGGAAGAAGTAGGTCCCCGGTGCTGTCGGCGCATCGAACGTGTAGGTGACAGTCGACACACCCGTCGTCCTTGCTCCCTGGTAGATGATGGTTGTCGCCGCCGCTGACGTATAGAATGCCATATTGTGTGGGATGCCGCTGTCTTTGTTCTGGAAGGTGATCGTGACATGCGCGCCCGCAGATACTGTAATAGAGTTAGTGTCAAATGCCATTCCTGCTGCTGTGACGGTGATGTTGTTGCCGCCCGTTAAAGGAACGGGTACAGGGGTCGGTGTCGTCTTGGAAGCACAGCCGGCAAAGAACGCGACGAGTATGACCAATGGGATGAGAGCGAACATGCTTCGTTTATGATGCATGGGGTACCTCCTGTGAACCACGGACCTTCGTGCCACGCAAGAATCAATCGTATCCTCAAGGAATCTGTATGCAGTATACTCGGTACCCCGACTACCTCCAAAAACGCACGGCGTCAAGAGGGTAACGGGCTGAGCAGGAGTACGCTGGGACATGTACGCTGTCACTCCAGGAGATGGTTTCACAGATCCCGGGAACTTCCCGGGCACACCGACCGTCCTAGCAGTGAACATGAAACGCGACTTGCCGAACGAGCAGGCGCACATTCTGATAGCGTAACACAGGAGGTATGCCATGAAGAAGAGATTTGCATCTGTTGCACTGCAGTCCATTGCCATCATAGCTATTGCTGCCATCATTGCCTTCTCGCCGACCCTCGGTGCCAGACAGCCCGTCAAGGCTGACACGACGGCGACGGTTCCAACAGTCAGCGTCACTGGCACCGGCAAGATCACGGTCAAACCCACCATCGCGCGCATTGACTTCGGCGTCCTTACCAGCGAAGCTACGGCGAGCGCCGCGCAGACTGAGAACGATGCCACCATGAGCAAGATCACGGCTGCCGTCAAGGCCTCTGGCATCAAGGAAGAAGACATCCAGACCACCGGATACAGCCTTCAGCCCAGGTATGTGTGGAACAAGACGACCGGGAAGAACGTCCTCGACGGCTACGACATGAACCACACCATGACAGTCACCGTCCGCAACATCAACGACGCCGGCAAGACCGTCAGCCTCATCGCTGACAATGGCGCCAACACGGTCAGCGGCATCTCCTTCGAAGTCGACGATGCAACACTCCAACAGACCAAGCTCGCCGCCCTCAGCCTCGCCATGGCCAGTGCCCGCAAGACAGCGGACGTCGTCGCCAAGGCAGCCGGCAAGACCATCCTGTCCGTCCAGACGGTCAACGTGAACGAGAACATCTTTAGCCCACAACCGATGTATGCAGCCAACTCGGCGGTCCCCAAGGCCAGCGCACCAGCACCTGTCGAAGCCGGGACCCTGGACGTCGAGATGAGTGTCAGTGTCATCTACCTGTTCTAGAATCTGCAGCATACCTTCCTGAAGAAAACCCCCGCCTCGTGCGGGGTTTTTGGCTATGAGTCGGTCTGCCGGACGCATAAACCCATGACAAGTCAGAGCGGTACCTTCGACTCCTCTCTTGATGAATGTGAGCGATGACGTACAGTACTATCAGACACAGACACGGGAGGTACGATATGCCGACTTGGCTGTTTCAGGGAAGTCCCAAGGACTTTCCCGCTTTTGATGATTATCTTCGCAACTATGCCGAGATCTCATGGCATGTACGGCAGAAACGCGCCGTAGAAGAGATATATCCGGACGATGAGGTATACATCTGGCGCCTGGACGGCAACCATCCGGGGACAGGTGGCATCGTCGCACACGGGATTCTGACGACAGACGCTCGCGTCATCCCGGACGAAGGCAAGAAATCGTGGGTGAGTCATCAGCCGGGCCCGACGGTGCCTTCGGTCGATATTACGCTGGACGACGTCCGTCTGACCCCTGAGGAAGGATGCCTGACACGAGCTATGCTGTTGGAGGACGCGGAGCTGTGGAACATGCACGTCGTCCAGTCACCGCACCTCACCAACTACAAGCTGACCCCTGAAGAAGAGGAACGGATCGCCACGCTCTGGCGTGCTGCGAAGCGGTAGGGAGGTCCACAGCCTAAGATAACAGCATGGCCCGCCCCGACCGACAGAGATCTGGCTGGATGATGCTCTCCGCTGGTTGGTTCCTGCCGGCCATATGCTGTCCTATTTGGCCCTTGTGATTATGCTTCGCCTCAAGAAAGGAGATGAAAATGGACGAAGGGTTTCTCTTTTTTTCGGTGATCATCCCTGCTCACAATGAAGAGGCCTATGTCGGCAAAGCACTCGTCTCCCTCAAGGACATTGACTATCCGCGGGACAAGTTCGAAGTCATTGTTGTAGAGAACGGCTCCACCGACAGGACAAACGACATCATCAGAGAATACGCGCCGGCATCATTCAAGGTTGTTCGTATAGCGGAACCCGGCGTCTCCAGAGCAAAGAACAGGGGTATAGATCTGATTTCTCAGATAAGCAGCTGGGTGATTGTTCTCGATGCCGATACCTATCCTGGAACGCCTTTTTTCAGAGAACTTCATCGTTTCCTTGAGGCTAATGCCGGCAGGAACCTGGGAACGGGCATGGTTTCGCTCCTTCCCACGCCCGATTCGAGACTCGCCAGGGGGTGGTATCGCTTCTTCAACCTGGCAAACTATCTCACGCACACGACGCGATCCATCCAATGCATACGCCGGGATCTGCTGAAGGACCTGCGATATGACGAGACCCTGACATTTGGAGAAGACACGAAGATGCTTCAAGCGTGCAGCCACACCTCCAGGCATTTCTACTTGAGAACCAGAAGCGTCTTTTCCTCGACAAGAAGATTCCAAAAGAACGGATGGATCGGACAGCTCTTCAACTGGATCTATCTGGCAAGTCTTCCCTACAGCAAGAAGCAATCAGCCAGATACACAGCTATTCGCTAGGCGATAAGCCTGAGAACAAATTCCATGATGGCGCCCGAAACGACCGGAACACTCAGGTCATCATCGAGCTGCGAAGGGAATATCTCGGCCAGCGTGGCAACGCAAGCCCCAATGAGTCCGATCCACAGAGACAAGATCTTCGCTATCCACAGGAAATACGCAACACTGAGACATACACCAAGAAAGGCCAGCGATGCCTGAAGCGTGGTCTTGCTCTTCTTGAAAAGGCGTGTCTTCCCGTAGTTTATATCGACAATTCTTGCAGTCATGCCGCCTATGGACAAGAAACCGAGCGTTGCATAGGTGACGGGTGGGCGGAACAACAGGAGAGAAAGAAAGACACCAAGCAAGAAAATGGTATAGGACGAGATTGTCCCTTTTTCCTGTTCCTGCAGCAACTTCACATCCTTCAGGACCTCTCCGTGAAGCACCGTTTCCAATCTGGGAATTGTCATTCTGAGAACATCGATCGCGAAGAAGAGGAACAGGAGACTCCCGACGACCAGCAACACGGCCTCCTTGCTGATGAAGAGACCGAGGAAGATCACGAGCATGGCGAGGGAGCGAGCAAAGATCCTCCAGAGAGTACGTCTATCCTTTGCCAGGACAAACATCTTGTGTCTCAGATTCTTTGAACCCTCGTATGAGATCATCCCTATCAAAGCAATAACAAGTGCCAGCTCACTGAACGAACGGACATAGAACGCCAG
>NZ_QXIU01000218.1 GCF_003570935.1 Candidatus Cryosericum odellii | reverse complement strand
AACGAACGGACATAGAACGCCAGAATTCCTCCGGCTATCGGCAGCAGCGTGACTGCCAGGAAGTCGTCATCGTGAGTAGCGGCCATCATCAGGATCGCATATGTCCCCATGTAGCAGAGAGCGGCGATAATGTCCTGGGTGGGAATAGATTCTGCTGTCACTTCAGCAAGAAGAAAGATGAAAATGCCTACCGTGGTAGCGATCCCTCTTCCGCCCCTGAACTTGAGATAGAAGGGGAATTTATGTCCGAGGATGGCTGCAAAACCGGAGAGATCGACCACGTATCCAGGTGCCTTGAATACTCTGTATGCGATAAACATTGCCAAGAGCCCCTTGGTAAGGTCATAGGCCACGATCACAAGCGCAAGAGAAAGCCCGATCGATCGCTTGACGTTTATTGTGCCTGGATTGCCATCTCCAAGCGTTCGTATGTCAACGTTCTTCATCCAGAGCGGCAGGAGATAGCCCGGCAGGACTGATCCGAGAAAATATCCTATTACTATGGGAAGAAAACACAGGAGTACGGTAGTTCCCATTTCACCCCGCATTACACAGTCTTCTTGGCACTATACGTGACGTAAACATGCACTGCTCCTTCGTTCTGCAACTCCATCCAACCTTCTCAGCAAGTTCTTTCTTTTGCCATTCTGACTTCCCCGCTGCAGACCTCGACACATGTTGCGAACTTACTATAGAATATATCGCAAATCCCAAGAATACAGGAAGCACTCGACCCATCCAGGAAGCTCGTGGGGGATGTGATGTACATTCTGGATGGGTCGATACGGACGTGACGAGGAGTCCACAACGTGCTAGAATAAAAGAGCAGATTTGTTTCGGCGCCAATGAACCGACGTGACAAAGGAGATGACAGCTATGGAACTCGACAAGGAAAAAGGGCCGATCTACTCAAGATATGACCGTGACCGGCCGGAAAACTATAGTGCGGTTGTCGACTATGCCGCCCCACCGCGGACCAGTGACGAGATCCAGTTCATGCTGGCACACAAGATCACGCCGAACCAGGCCGATCCAAACGACATGCGCCCCGGCTCCAGCCGAACGTATCAGGAAGGAGCGACAACGCTCCCGACGTTCCTGCAGGCGTTGAACGCCTCGATGGCTCAGCGGACTGCCGGGCAATCTGTTGACGGTCAGAACAAGACTGACCAAGCTTCATCCTGGTCAGGTCAGCGCCAAGGTACCAAGCGGACCCCAGCACAGAACAGGGCAGCGCTGGTCGGCGTCATCATCTGGTTCCTCTTCATTATCTTCTCAATGTTGATGAGCCTCTTCAGGAAGTAGCGGGCAGTCCCCATGTTGCTCTCCTGGCTGCTCTCCGATACCTGGTTGATGTCCGTGCCCGCCCGGGTGGCGGAGGTCCTGCTGATGGCAACTATGCTATGGCTGGCGTCACTGTGGTGCCGCAGCAAACAGCGGACCTTTGGCAAGGCCCTCTTCGTCTCGAGTGTGAATGGGGTTCTTGGCATAGGACTGTATGCCCTCTTCGTATGGGTGCGCGATACGGGCGCACTGCCGTGGCGTAATCCGCTGTGGCTCGTGGAGATGTTCCTCATCGCTCAGACTGTGCTGTTCGCCATCCTCGTTCTCGTCGCCTACCGACGTGATCGGTGGCGTTCCATCAATGTGACTCTCGTTGCAGTCCTGTTGACGGCCATCGTCGAAGCAAAACTCATCTTCCTTGTGTCCGTCCTGGCACCCCACGCTGGAGGCAAGTAGCGCTGACAGCAGTCCCCTGACAAAACGCACTCTGTCCGTCATTCCCCCCGAGCATTTCTTTCCAATACGAGGGGCGCTTTTCCCGAGCCCTTTTGTCCCTCGCATCCTTTTGTCCAAGATGTGAGGTGTTCTTCAAGGCCCCCGAGCACTTTCTTCCCATGCGAGGGGCGCTCCTGAGGGGTGCTTCCCACGAGCATATTGCTGCAATGGGAGTGGCGCTCTGCCGCGCAGGCGGGAATCCAGTCCTTGCTCCTTGTCTGGGAGACGTTGATGACCAAGCCAAGCCAACCTGACGTGCATGTACCACCAGCGGGCAATTACCAGCTGACCCCATAGTTGAAGGTGAAACTTGGTACACACAAGGCAGCCCCCCGTAGAGAGCCGCCCCTGCTTCTTTTCTTGCCTAGATCGTCTGTACCGCCGTCACGAGGTTTCTGAAAGCTACCCCATGTAAGCGTTCTTCCAGTCGATAGTTCCCAGCGGCGACTCGTAGAAGTTCTTGATGTGCTTGCTCAGGAGCACCGGGTTTGTGTAGAAATAGATCGGAAGAATGGGCATATCGGTCATGATGATCTTCTCTGCGGCATGCAGGGTCGCCATGCGCGCCTTCGGGTCGGTGGTCACCTTGGCTTTTGCAATGAGAGCATCGTAAGACTTGTTGCTCCAGCCAGTGTTGTTCTGTCCGCCACCCGTTACAAACACCTCTAGGAACGTGTTGGGATCCATGTAGTCGGCATTATTGCCCGTCCACATGACGTCATAGTTGATGCTCGCCCAGTCATTCAAATAGACGCCCCTCTCCTCGTTCTTGAGGGTGCAGATGATGCCAAGGTTCTTCTTCCACATCTGCTGGATCGCCTCAGCGATGGTTCTGCGTGCGTCGGAAGTGATGAAGCCCAGTGTGAAGGTAGGGAATCCCTTGCCATTTGGATAGCCGGCCTGAGCCAGCAGAGCCTTTGCAGTCGCGATATCGTTGTCCTTGAAGTACGAACCACCCACTTTGCGGAAATCACTGCCAGGGAGCACGTCTGGCATGCCATAGGGAACAAGGGCCATCGCGGGAGGCTGTTCGCCCTTGGTGAGGGAGGCAGTGATGGCCGTGCGATTGATCGCGAGCGTCAAGGCTTTGCGAACACGGACGTCGTTGAACGGCTTCTTGGTAACATTGAACTGATAGTAGTATGACGCAAGTTCCGGAAGGATTTGCGCATCGCCTGAGGCAACCAGCTTGGGCAGCTCTGAGATGGGTACGCTGACAGCGGCGTCCAGCTGACCGCTCTGGTACATGGACAGAGCAGTGGATTCATCCTCGACCATGAGGTAGGTGATCTTGGTGAGCTTGACAGTGTTCTTGTCCCAGTATGTCGGGTTCTTGACGAAGACCATCTTGTCGTTGTGCGACCACTGTGTGAGCTTGAACGGTCCATCGGTGACGTAGTTGTTCGTCAGATCGGCGGCCCACTTGTCATTCGTGCTGACAACAGCCTTGCAGACTGGCATCATCTCAGGGAGAGCCGTCAACGCGAGGAAGTA
>NZ_QXIU01000217.1 GCF_003570935.1 Candidatus Cryosericum odellii | reverse complement strand
GTTTCTTACAACAAACAACTGGCATTGATCTCTATTTACAATGTATATATACGGGGAAAATGCAAAATTGCAATAGAATCTACACCAAGAATGTAACAATTGTTTTCTAAGATGCCAGTACAGACTGAACATTAGTCCAACTACAACATGTACATCTTGTTCCATTGTTTCTCCTCAGTCACCTGGTTGGAGTAGATTTAACCGTGAGGCAACGATGAGATTTGGAGTAGAAAAGAGATGAGGCAACACGTCCGCTTGACAAGAGGCTGCGCGAGCGTACACTGCGCAAAGAACAGCAAGCAACCTCAGAGCGAACGATAGAGGCAATCGCGGACTCAGACAGAGGATCGGAACGACATAGTGCCCTGCGGTGGATTCTGACGGTTCTTTTTATAATGTGACGCAATCATCCATCGCGGCTGCCAGTTGCGCGATTACCTGACCGGCTGCCGGAAAAGTAGCTTTCCTGTTCCATTATTCCTTTGCTGGAGGTCAGTGTCGTGAGCACTCCTATTGTCCCGACCGAAGTTACAAAACGCAAGCGCGAGGACGTCCCGGCTGAAATGTCGAAGCTTCTCGCGTCTTTTGCCTCCATGGATGCAGACGCCGTGATGAAGCAGCTTGACACAAGCCCCACCGGACTCACGGACCAGGTGGTTGAAGATCGTCTGGTCCAGCATGGCCCCAACGAGATCGCGCGCGAAAAACGCGTTTCGCCGCTCAAACGACTGATCGCTATCCTGTCGAACCCGCTGTCCATCCTGCTGATCGTCCTGGCAATCATCACCGCCGTCACTGGTGGCGGTCCCGGCGTCTATCTGATCCTTCTCATGGTCGTCCTTGGGTCCGCTCTGCGCTTCTTCCAGGAACAGCGGTCGGACAATGCCGCCGCAGAACTTCAGAAGATGGTCACGACAACAGCGACGGTGGTCCGGAACGGCGACACGAAAGAAGTTGCTCTCAAGGACATCGTCCCCGGCGATATGGTCTCTCTGTCTGCAGGTGACATGGTGCCCGCGGACGTGCGCCTTGTCACCGCCAAGGACCTGTTCGTGAGCCAGGCAGCCCTCACTGGAGAATCCTTGCCTGCCGAGAAGAACGTCAACGTTGTGGATGCCTCTCAGACAGACACGCTGACCATGCCAAACCTGTGCTTCCTGGGAACAAACGTCGAAACGGGCTCTGCAACAGCGGTTGTCGTACAGACGGGCAAAGAGACCTACTTCGGATCCCTCGCCAGCAGCATCGTTGGTCATCGCGAGATGACCAGCTTTGATAAGGGTATCAACAACTTCACCTGGCTGATGATCAAGCTGATGCTCGTCATGGCGCCTGCCGTCTTCCTCATCAACGGCTTGATGCGACACAACTGGATGGACGCCTTTCTGTTTGGCCTGGCTGTTGCCGTGGGGCTGACCCCTGAAATGCTTCCCATGATCGTCACCGTCAATATGAGCAAGGGCGCCGTCGACATGTCGCGCAAGAAAGTCATCGTCAAGCGCCTGAATGCCATTCAGAACTTCGGGGCCATGGATGTCCTGTGTACCGACAAGACGGGCACCATTACACAGGGTCGCGTCGAGCTCGAGAAACACGTGAATCTCCTGGGAAACGAGGATGGTCATATCCTGGACATGGGATTTCTCAACAGCTACTATCAGACCGGCCTGAAGAACCTCATGGACGTTGCCATCCTGGCTCACCTTGACAAGGCCCGGGAGCTTGTCGAGGAGGCAAAGTACAGCAAAGTGGACGAGATTCCTTTCGACTTCTCGCGCAAGCGCATGTCCGTTGCCGTGACAGATGGCGGCGGGACCGACTTATTCATCTGCAAGGGCGCCGTCGAAGAAGTCATGGCGCTGAGCACCAGCGTTGCCCTTGACGACAAGACGTCTCCCCTGGATGACGCCCAACGTGCAGCGGCCCTGAAGCTGGTGGCTGACCTCAACGGACAGGGATTCCGAGTCCTGGCCCTTGCCACATCCAGCTCCGATCACGGGACCTCAGACCGCGTCTACACGGTGAACGACGAACATGACCTTACCTTGCTGGGGTTTCTTGCCTTCCTGGACCCGCCCAAACCCACGGCAGGGGAAGCCATCGCGACACTCCATTCCAATAGCGTCGACGTCAAGATCCTGACCGGTGACAGCGACCTGGTCACCGTGAACATCTGTCACCAGGTTGGCATAACCGACCCACGCGTCCTCCTGGGACCGGCCATAGAAAAGATGTCCGATGACGATCTCGCAGGTGCGGTCGAAGATATTGTCGTATTCGCCCGGCTTTCGCCGCATCACAAGGAACGGATCATCCATGCGCTGCAATCCCGCGGCCACGTCGTCGGCTTTCTCGGCGACGGCATCAACGACGCGCCTGCTCTCCGGACCGCGGACGTTGGGATCTCCGTCGATTCGGCAGTCGATATTGCGAAGGAATCATCAGACATCATCCTGTTGGAAAACTCGCTTCTGATCCTGAACGAAGGAGTCATCGAAGGTCGCAAGGTCTTTGGCAACGTCATCAAGTACATCAAGATGGCTGCCAGCTCCAATTTCGGCAACATGTTCAGCGTCGTGGGCGCCAGCGCATTCCTGCCCTTCCTCCCCATGCTGCCGCTGCAAATACTGACCAACAACCTGCTCTACGATCTGAGCCAGACTACCATCCCGACAGACACAGTCGACAAAGAATGGCTTACCAAGCCACGAAAGTGGGAGCTTGGCAACCTGCGGCGGTTCATCATAACCATCGGGCCCATCAGCTCGATCTTCGACTACCTGACGTTCTTCATCATGCTGGTCGTGTTCAAGTGCTGGAACAACCCAGCGCTGTTTCACACCGGCTGGTTCGTGGAATCGCTGTTTACCCAGACGCTCATCGTCCACGTCATCCGCACCAACAAGATCCCGTTTGTCCAGAGCCTGGCCAGCAAACCGCTGCTCATCAGTTCGGTGGCGGTCGTCGCCACCGGCGCACTGATGACTGTCATCGGACCCATCGCACGCATCCTGGGCTTCGTCACGCTGCCGCCCCTCTACTGGCTGCTCCTGCTGGGCATGCTATTGACCTATGTTGTTCTCACTCAGATGGTCAAGACCTGGTTCATTCGCCGTTTTGGTGACGTCTGACAGGTAGGGCCACTTCTCTCTTCGCACTCAAAGACCCGCTGTCCGTCAAGATGGCGGGTCATTTGCTTTCATAGCTCACCTTTTTGGGCACGATGATGGTGCATGGGCGCCTGTGAGCAAGTTACCGGTGGACCACCTCGTAGCCCGCCCCGGGGTCAATGCACCCAACGAATCTCGGGGTCATTGTAGACAGTGCGTGAGATCCGGGGGGGGCATACACCGGCAAAGCCAACACCGATCAACAGAAAGGCGACCATCATCGGAATGAGCTGGTGAGGGAACAGGAACCCGACGACGCACCCGATGCCGAACATGGAAGCAAACACGCGTACACAGCGTTTCACGCCCCAGACATCACGACGGTTGAGGAACAGCAGCAGGCCCAGGACTGCCCCAACGAAGAGCGAGCCAAGCGTGAGGGCGGTACCCATGCCCTTTGCGACGCCCATGCTCACTTCGTCATAGTAGTAATAGATGCCTTGCATGAGCTGGTTCTGGACATAAATGACGGTGAAGCTGATAGATTCGAACACGACAAAGGACCTGTTGTGGAAGCACGCGCCCAGAGACTTCCAGAAGTTGAACTGTTCCTCTTCCTGCTGGAAGTGGTTTTCCTTATAGAAGAAGGTACTGACATAGATGACTGCCGCCATGACGATGCCGAGACCGATCATGATGAGTCGGTACGGTGTGGCATCCTGGCCGGGTCCCGGCTGGATGAGTCCAATGGCGATGGGAAAGGCAGTGGAAATGAGGCTGAAGCCGATCTTCCAGATGAAAATGCTGCTTCGTGCCTTGTTGGAGACTGCCATTTCATACGGCATGATGTAGACAGCAGTTGCAATAGCCGTATAGAAGGCATCAAACAGGAACATGCCGATGAGCATCTGGATGAACAATGC
>NZ_QXIU01000216.1 GCF_003570935.1 Candidatus Cryosericum odellii | reverse complement strand
GTACCAAAACCTCCTGCCAGAATGACTGCTTTCATGAGGACGCCTCCATGGAATGGTACAATGCGAGATATTCGCGCGCGCTAGCTTGCCATGAGAAGTCGCAGGCCATACCAATGGCCTGGATACGTCGGAACGCGTCGCCGTCGGTGTATAGCCTAACGGCACGTCTCACGGCGTCAAGGAACTCGGACGATGTTGCGTCATCAAAACTGATGCCGTTCCCCATCCCTGTCTTGGGATGGACGTCCTGGACCGTGTCCTTCAGTCCACCTGTTCTTCGTACCAGTGGGACGCTTCCATAGCGGAGGGCAATCATCTGTGACAGACCGCACGGCTCGAACCGCGAGGGCATAAGAAAGAAGTCTGATCCGGCATACATGCGGTGTGCCAGACCCTCGTCGAATTTCTGGCTGAACACGAAACGTCCGGGATAGGCGGCAGCCTTTGCCGCGAGAGCCGTCTCGATTTCGGTGTCGCCTGTGCCGAGGACCATCAGGTTTATGGGAAGCGACATCATCTGGTCAAAGGCGCCGAGCACGAGGTCGACTCCTTTCTGGGCAACCAGTCGAGACACCATAACGAACAAAGGACGGTCAGGTTCTGCCGCGAGTCCGGTTTCCTGCAATAGACTTTCCTTGTCCTGTGCCTTTCCAGCCAGCGATGAGGGACTGTACATATGAGGCAGTGCTCCATCCGCGGCAGGATCCCAATAGGAGCAGTCGATACCATTGAGGATGCCACTCAGGTGCTCATGCCGCGTAGCCAGAATGCCGTGGAGCCCGAAACTGTATTCCTCGGTCTGGATTTCGCGGGCGTATGTCGGAGAAACAGTATTGACTTCGTCGGCCCAAACTATGCCCCCCTTAAGGTAGTTCACATTGCCGAAGAACTCGAGGCCGTGGACGGTGAAGACTGAACTCGGCAGTCCAATATCAGGCAGGATCTCGGGCGAGAATAATCCCTGGTAGGCGATGTTGTGGATCGTTAGCAGTGTCTTCTCCCGGCGCTTCGGATAGAGGACACTCAGATAAACGGGCAGCAGTGCAGCTTGCCAGTCGTGCACATGGATGACGTCAGCGCCGCCAAGTGCGACGATGGTCTCGAGTGCAGCGCGCGCAAAGAAGGCGAACCGCATCCAATTGTCTGGATAGTCACCTCCGCGCGTGTTGTAGAGGCCGTCACGGTCAAAGAACTCGTTCTGAGCGATGAAGTAGGTTTGCTCGTGGCGAAGAACTGTGTATGTCAGGGACCTGCCGCCCATCGCCAACGTGCCAGTCATCACCTGCTCCAGCGGAAGGTTTTTTGCCATGATGGTGCGATAGAATGGCAGAATCAGGAACGTGTCCGCCCCGAGCATGTGCAGAGCGGCAGGAAGGCTGCCTGTAACGTCTCCGAGACCGCCTGTCTTGGCATAGGGCATTCCTTCCGAGGCCACAAAGAAGACTTTCACAGTTTCATCTCAGCCAGGAACTGAGGGTTTCCTCGACCACACCTTCGCGCTCGGCCAGTTCCTGCTGGACGAGGTTGCAGAAGACACAACAGTCTTTGCGCAGTTCCGGCATTACGCCCTCCTGACCTCGTTTAGACGTATATGTTCGAATACAGGGTCATCCGATCCTGCCTGACTTGCCGGGACCTGACCCGTGCCCTCGATGGCTGCAAACAGCGCACGTACCTTGCGGTGGTGCTCGAGGAATCTTGCTGTGCCATAGGTGCGGGCTTGTCCAGTGGTGATGAGGAAGGGCCAATCCGAACTTTCTTCCAGAAGGATCTCCCGCAGCAGCATGTCCCCCATCTGGCCATGGAGCTGAGGCAGAAGATCGATAAAATGGCGCTGGTCGTCGCAGATGTTGTCCCAGATCCACGAGGTCTCGGGGTTCATCCACGTGCTGTGGTCGCCTCCTGCGCCCCAGCTGGATTCGCGCAGCCGCCCGAGGGGCAGATTGCGCTCGGTCAGTACTGTTGTCGGGGCGACTGCCGAGACTGATCCCTTCGAGGCCAAGTCGCGGAGCACGGCGGCAATCCATCCAGACCCCTCATACCACCAGTGCCCAAAGAGTTCCGTATCATAGGCTGCCACGATCACGCCTGGATCGCCAGTGAGCTTCTCTCGTTGCGCCGCGAGGTCCCTGACCAGTGAAGCGAAATGCGTGGCGTGTTCTGCAACGCGCTTGCGCGCTTCGTCCGGTCTGTAGAGCTCCTTTGCTCCCAGATCAGTTTGTTTGCTGGTAATGCGCCAGTACTGCCACCCCGAACTTTCGCACCGCTTGTGGAACTCGCGATAGGCGCCGTTTCCAGGATAGCCGAGGTCACGGTCCCAGACCTGTTTGCTCGTTGCGGGGTTACGCAGGAAGACTGCGACGTCTGCGCCGATGTTCCATGGTGTCCACGGAGCCTCAGTGCTCGTTGCAACGGGAATGTGCACGTCAGTGTGCTCCTGTCTCGTGCCGGCATCAAATGTGGTTGCATCCGCAATGAAATAGCGCAGGTCCTCCTCGGCCAGAAGACGCTCGACGCCTGGGATATAGCCGCATTCCGGCAACCAGAATCCGGTTGGCCTGCGTCCCATCCAGTGTTGATAAACCGCAACTCCAGTGCGGATCTGCAACCGCCGGGATTCGTCGTTGCCAAACAGCGGCATGTATCCGTGTGTGGCGCATGACGTCAGAATTTCGAGGCGACCGCTTTCCTGCAGCCTTGCGAAGGCCCCCAGCAGATCGCCGCCCAACATGTCGAACTGTCGAAGATGCTGATCCAGTTCTTCACGGTAGAACATATTCAGGTCGTGAGCTTCTGGAGTATCCGGAAGACGTGAGACGTCCTGTTCCAGGGCCTTGCGTTTTACGTCGATCCACGTTCGGAAGCTGTCGACAAATGCGGGGGACTTGAGCTGTTCCATGAGGATGGGGGTTATGCCGAGAGCAATGGTCCCCGGCACGTTGTCATGGTCCAGTCGTTCGAATTCCTCGAGGAGAGGAAGGTACGTGTCGAGGGCAATCTCATGCAACCACTCTTCACCGAAAGGCCAGCGTCCTTTGCCAAGGACGTAGGGCAGGTGCGAATGCAGAACCATGACAAAGCGACCATTCATGTCAGCCTCCAATCTCAAGGGTCAGGTGCCGCGACGTTCTCAGGTCAAGCGCAATGGATACTGTCATTCCCTGGTAGACGGTTTCGATGCCGCTCTCCGAATTTGAGACTGTCCTTATCGGAGACAGTTCCACATGAACAGGGGAGCTGGTCCGTACCGAGAGACGATGAGCTTCGGTCCCGATGGTAAAGGAGTCCGCCACGAACGAGCGTTCTCTGTCTTCCCACCACAGAGCCAGGTTGAGTTCGCATACGTACCAGTCCTGTGGCGCCCCAATCTCGAAATCAACACGGAGCCCACGCTCGCTCGGTGCAAATGTCTTAACTATCAGCCCGGATGCCTCGAGCCGTGCCCAGGTCTGGCCGAGTTCTGCAGAGTACTCTTTCATCACAGGTTCGCCACCTGTGGCAGCATCAAGTGATGGACCAAAGCGATCGACGAAGTTGACGCGCATATGATCGTCGAATTGGAGTGCGCCAGGCGCATCAGGATCCTTGAGACGCAGAGTCTCGTGGATGTTGGTTGCTCTATGCGTCTCACTCTGCGACGCAACTTCGAGCATCCGGTCATGGAAGGCTTCGTGGTATCGTGTCATGACGTTGCTCCACGACCATGCTTGTCGCAGGTCGTCCCACAGGACCAGACGACCGCCGCAGACGTGCAGGAAGAACACCTGGTGTTCGGTTGCCATGACGACCTCAGGTCGCCCGTCAGCGTCTGTGTCCTGCAGCCACGCGCCCAACCGTCGCTCCGGTATCAGCCGTTCGGCCGTGAGCAGCTCGGTGTAAATGGCGTCACGGAGGTGGGGAAGATACAACCCTCCGAAGATGCCGTGCCAGTACGCACAGTTGCACTGACTCCGCAGGTAGTGCATACGGGCTTCACTGTCCGCATTTCCCAATTCAGACCCTACGAACAGCATGCGCTTGTGCATGCGATTGGACTCGGGGTATCGACCCAGAAAGTTGCGAAACGTACCGCCACTGAGAAAAGAACGTTCCTCCAGACTGGTCTTCTGGCGCAAATCGGCGAATGTCTTCTGCCGTGACGCTGCCAGAGACCACTCTTCCATCTCAACGTATGAGCAGGTGGGCAGGTAGACACGCTCCCGTGGCTTGAGGGAAGACACAGCTTCGGCGACGGTCACAGTAGTCACATCTTCTGCATCTGTCAGTGCCTGGAAGAAGCGTTGCAGCCATCCCTGAGTGTAGACGTGATCGTACGTTCCAGGCCACAGGCCGAATTTCTCGCCATCATCGCCGTAGACGAACACCTCCGCATCCTCCCCGAACTCGCGGATGTAGCCCAGCGTCTCTTCTGGTTCTGACCAAGGGATCCTGTAGCGCAACTCCTTGAGGATGGGAAAGACAGTCAGTGTCTGGCCCTGGTCCTCGGTGACATAGGCGTGGGTCAGGTCCGGTCCCTGGAGACCACTCTTCTCGAATCCATTGTCGTCCACGAGAGTCCACTGGACGCCGGCTCGTGCCAGGCTGCTTGCGAGGTCGGGCTCCCAGACCCGCTCCGCCAGCCAGAGACCCGTGGGGCGACGTCCAAATAGCCTGAGCAGCTCGTCACTCATCAACTGGATCTGCTGGATGCGATCACGCTCGGGAAGCAGCTGCAGAATTGGCTCGAAGTAGCCACCCCCGACGAGTTCGAGTTGGCCCGAAGCCACCAGACTGCGCACAAGGTCCAGGTACGTCGACGTGGAATCTCGTTCGATGAATTCCAGAAGAGGTCCTGATGTGTGGAGAGAGACCTTGATGCGGGGGTACCGGGAGAGTGTTTCAAGGAATGGCACGTACGATCGATCGATGGCCTCGCGGAAGACGTAATCGAAATTCCCCACCGGCTGATGGTTGTGGATGCAAAGACACAGTCTTTTCATATCATACCTCCCTGTGTTGCAGTTCGTAGTCAGCAGCAGGAAGTTCGATGGACATAACACCGTGGGCAGGGACGGCTGACATCAGGCGCCCTTCTCCCAGTACCACGATGGCAAATGTGATGGTGTCCCCGCGTCGCGCCCGTAGAGTCTCAAAGGGCAGGCGGATCTGGAGAGTCTCCCCCAGGGCCCACGTCATTGGTCCCAAAGGGTCTATCGATGCTTTGGTCTTGCCGTCGTCGCGGCGGATGATCAGACGGGTACTACCTCCAGGCGACGTGAACCGTACCTCCACTCGCAAGTCCCTTGCTCTGTCCGCCTGAGCCGCAAACTGCATCAGAAGGTACATGTCCGAGAGACTGTAGCCGATCCGCACCGACGTGACGACCGGCACTCCCGAGTTCATTGCTCCTCCCCCGCTGTCGGGCTTGACATGGTGTGCAGATGCCCAGTCGAGGTCTCCAGGGGGGCCGCCATCGATGCGAGGGCTCACGAGGCCGACGGGCAGGATGGGGACCATCGTTGGACCGCCATCAAGTATTGGAACGAGGAGGCGATCCGGGATCTGCTTCCCTGCCTGCGTGTANNAGGTGCGATCGCGCCCATACCACCAGTTCCAGTCTGATCCCTCGGCTGCAAGCAGGGACATGCGCGACCGTTCCTGTTCAGTCGGGTCAAACCGCGCCCAGTCCTCCCGGGTCTCCCGGAGGTACTGCCACGCCCTGTTATCTTCATCCTCGCCTATCCAGATACGGAAGTTACCATCGATCCACGATCCGGGACGGAAGTCCGGCATGGGCGTCGCGGGGTTGCGCTCGATGGCTTCCGCTACCGTGCTCAGGCGCACACCTGGCTCATCGGCAAGGGCAGCATACAGTGCTCTGAGAAACGGCGCTCCTCCCTCTGGGTAGAACTCCCATGCGTTCTCTCCATCCAGGATGATCGAGAGGACACCGGGTCTGTCGAGAGCATCGCGGATCGAGCGGACACTGTCCAGGAACTGCCCGACAGCATGTTCTTTCGTCAGGGAGGCATACCAGAAACCTATGGCGTCGGAGAGTCCCCTGTCTCGGAACACCATGGTGACTTCTCCCGCCCTGGTCTGTGCCCGGTAGGGGCGGTACAACACCCGATGCGGCTCGTCAGGGAGCTCTCGCAGCAGAATCTCTTCATCGGTGGCGGTCCAGGAGAAACCCGCGCGAGCGATCTCGGCCACAGCGTTCTGGGACACACTTCCCTCGGAGGGCCAGCACCCGCGCACTCGCTGGTGCAGCAGGTCTTCGACAGTCTTCTTGCCGAGCTCGAGCTGCATGAAGGCATCCTCAGGGTGGCGGAAACCAGGCTGTGGGAACGGAGTGTCCTGAACGGAGCGGGCGACGTCGGTGTCGATGAGGAGGGGGATGATAGGGTGTGCGAAGGGTGACGTCGCCAGTTCGACCTGGCCGGACGCGGCAAGCCTCGCCAACCTGGGCAGGAAGTTTCGTACAAGTTCCTGCTGAGCTTCGAGAAGGGCCGTACGGTCCTCCTCGGTATAGTCACGGGATTTCGCCAGAAGTGTCCGATCCACCAGACCTGCCTGGAGGTCAGCGCTGCATGTCCAGGCAAGTATGAACTTGCACTGAAGGTCGCGCAGATCCTGTTCGGACCAGGAGTCGGGAGGCTCGTTCCTCAGACGGTACAGCTCTGTATAGCGGGCGTCGGGGTCGATGATGCGTTCACGGTTGACATCCAAAAACAGGGCGATCAGCCGCATTCGCTGGTCCATGCCTAGCTTTGTGACAGGGGTCGATGTCAGCTCAAGCCACTCGTCGCTGGACCTGCCATGCGCGTATGCGTCAAGCTGTGTCGCCAGGACCGGGGTGATGTTGATGGTGACGTGCACAGTAGGTTGTTCCTCCAGGATCTCGAGCATCATCGCGTAGTTGCGTGCGCAGTGAAGCCGAGTCCACGGAAGCAGTGCTGTTCCCGACGTGAGATCCTGATACTGTGGCTGGTGGAAGTGCCACAGGAAGCATACAGAGAGCAACTCTGGCATGGTCAGGAGTGTCCGTGTCTCGCTCGGGTTCCGCCAAGTGCATGTGCCTCCTGTCGTATCACAACAGGCCATGAGAGTTCGGTTGCCGGGAACTGGGCAGACATTCTGTGTGCCACATCCTGTGTCCGTGCCTGGGACGTGTGGGCATATGCATATGAGGTTGTCTGTCGGGATCCCATCATCAGGCTCATCGTAGAGGCTGCTCCTCTCATGCGAGGTACTGTTGGATCATTTTCTCCGTGACGCCGCGATGTTTCGCGACGTCGGCATAGAACCATCCGCTGGTACGAACTGTCCTCTCCAGCGTGGTGTAGTCCACTGCGACGATACCGAATTTCGCGCTCAGGCCCTCGATCCACTCGAAGTTATCCATCAGGGACCAGTGATAGTAGCGCTGTACGTCGACACCGTCCTCGATGAGTCGGCTCACCTGGAGAAGGTGGTCGTAGATGTACCTTGTTCGGAAGGCGTCCTTGGCGTCGGCCGTGCCATTCTCAGTGATGAAGATGGGGGTATGGTAGCGGTCCCAGTACTTCTTGCAGACACGATACAGCCCCTCAGGGTATAGTTCCCACCCGAGGTCGTTCTTCTGGCTGTCTTCCCGTACTTCAAGCCTGCCCAGTGGGTTTGTGGATATGGCCGAACAGTCCACGATGTCGCGCGTATAGTAGTTGACGCCGAGGAAATCGAAGTAGCGACCCTCGCCAAGAGGGTATCCCCCACCCAGCGGCGACAGGAGCCTTCCCTCGCACATTCCTGTGACAAAAAGCTCCTGAAAGAGCCTTTCGTACATGCCTGCCGCCCACCGTTCGCGGCCGTTGCCATGTTTGGGATCGAACAGCCTGAGGTGATTGGCAACGCCAACCATCGTATCATTATAGCCGTTGGACGCACGCACCTGATGGATCTTGCGATAGGACTTGATGTGTGCCGTGATCATGTTGCGAGCGCCCCTGAAGTACTTGGTGATACTGATGTTGCTCGGCGGCCATCCGCCCATGACATATCCCGCCGCGAGGTAGGCGTTTGGTTCGTTGATGGTGCACCAGTCGCTCACGAGGTCGCCAAGGTTCTCGACGACATAGGCCGTGTATCGCTCAAAAAGGTCGATGACGTCCGGGTTGACCCACGCACCCGCGTCTTCGAGCCACAATGGGTTCGAGAAATGGTGTAGTGTAACAAGAGGCCTGATTCCAGCGTCCACCAGTTGCTGTATTTCGAGACGATAGTGGCCGATGGCGTCCTTGTCGAAGTGCCCCCGTGTCGGCTCGATGCGGCTCCACTCCAGACTCATCCGATAGGTCTGCTGATGGAGCTGCTTCATGAGAGCAATGTCCTCAGTCACCCTGTTCCAGTGATCGTCAGCTACAATGCAGCTGGTACCATCCTTGACATGACCGGTCTGAACCCAGCGATACCAGCTATTGTTGCGATCACCACCCTCGATCTGCAGCGAAGCTGTCGCCGTGCCCAGCAGGAAACTCTCTGGCAATGCAAATGGTTCCATGGTCATACCTCCTTGTCTGGTGTAGCCGGTGTCAGTAGTATGCCTCAATCGACCGGCCGCGCAACTCGCAATATGGGCGCTCGTAAGACCGTGTGACCGCTCTGGCGCTCAGGGGTTGCAGCTACCCCGTTCACTGTCCATCGATCGGATGCGTCGGGGACGCCTATCAGTGCTTCACCTTCGAGTTGTGCGGTGTCGAACCGCTTGAATGTTATTGACGTTTCGTGGCAGTCGAAGTGTGCGACATCGAGGCCCGGGAACAGGTGGGTCGTTGTTCCAAGGAGTTCGACGTTGTCCCCGTTCGCCTTCCGGAGACAGGTCGAATCGAAGGGAAGGAGCTTCAGGGGCTCTTGTCCATCGATCAGGTGCCCATTGCAGTAGTAGACACCAGGATCCAGCTCTATCGTAGTAGGCCGGGAGCCAAGATTGGCAGCGACGATGTATGTGGCGTTCTCTGCGTGCAAGGTCAAGCGCCATGCCTCACCAAATGGTCTGGCCTCATCGACGGCCTTCGCAGAGAATGGAAACTGGGAAAGGTACTGCCTGAGCTGTTGGTCCGTGTAGGAGGAGATGTCGTCTGACGTGAAGACGAGGCCCCCCATCGCCTGGTTCACAAGGAAGAGCGTGCGACGCTGTGCCTCCGTCAGACTGTTTCCGGTGTCGCGAAGGATGAAGACGTCCGGATCGTTCCAGAAGGCCATTCCGTTCAGGTGTCGTCGGCTGATCGTGTTGCGCAGTGCGCAGACTGTCGATACCCGCTCGCGGTAGTGAATCGTCGACAACAGGCGGTCTTCCCACTTCAGGGCGACATCTCCGCCGATTCGGCAGAAGTCGACCTGTCCAAATGCAGTGCCGAGTGGAACGCCACATCCCAGAATAAGTTTGTCCCCGATGATGTCGCGCAGGAACTGCATGGATTCGGACATGACCTGGCCTCGTGTCTTGCCCTCGGGGGCCTTGCGACAGGCGGCGTACAGGAAGTCGAGCTTGACCAGGTCGAAGTGCCAGGTGTGCAGGACCAGGTTGAAGACATCGCGGAGGTAGGAGCGAACGGCCGGGTTCGCCATATCAAGCGAGTAGAAGAAACCGCTCCAGCTTGGGTTGTAACCAGCCTTGACGAGGTGTCCGTCGTCCTCGGTAAGGAACCAGTCGCGATGATCGCGCAGCAGGTCAGATGCTTCCTCGGCGATGAAGGGCGCCAGCCACAAGCCGGCTTTGTAGCCGTGCCCGTGGATTGCATCGGCCATAGCCCCCATCCCGTCCGGGAATTTTGCATTGCTTGTCAACCAATCGCCGACGGCATGTTGCCACCCGTCGTCGATCTGGAAGGCATCGAGAGGGACCTCGTGTTCGCCGAGCGCGTCGAGGTTGTGTTGAAGAATCTCCTGCGTGATGCTCGTGTAGTAGTTATACCAGCTTGTCCAGCCAGTCAGAGGTGACGTGCGGAGAGGTCGGAGGCCAAGGAGGTCAAAATAGCGGCCGAACGTCTCGTGGTCCGTTCCAGTTCCCACATATACGTCGTACAGAACATATGGTTCTACAGGAATGACTCCACCACACTCCTTCTGGAGGATGGCTCTTCCCGCGGAGGCGGTGACCGTGATCAGGGTGAATCCTGTATGTTCAGCCAGTGAGGCAAACAGAGTCAAGAGATCAGGTTCGGTCCGAACGTATCCATAGGTCCAGCCGTGGAAACGTCCCGGAAAGCCGGGGTTCGTGACGTATTCGTAATCGCCGTACATGGAACACCGTGAGCGGGCCAGCCTGTTGAGTGAAGGGATACGATCCCTGGGTCCCATCTCACGTGATTCTGTCCACGTCTGGTAGCCATTCACGAAGACGCAGCTGGACGGTGGAACAGCAATGGGGACTCGCAGTTCTGCTGTGAGCAGCTTTACCGTGGTGCGAGGGGTCACGGTGATGGTCCAGTGCTCTCCAGGAGCAGTTGTGCCTATGGTCGGCGCAATGACGAGGTCATCATTTTCCGCTGGCCCGTCCAGGTCGAAGTTCAAGGTCTTGACAACCGCCCCGCAACGATAGGTTAGTTTTCCCCTTACATTTTCCATTCTACCCCTTCCTGGTCGTTTCGTGGACACCATCAGCCGCGTGTGTCACATAGAATGCAGGTTCCAAACCAGTCGCTGCCAGGTAGGCGGATCGAACCGAAG
>NZ_QXIU01000215.1:5084-11886 GCF_003570935.1 Candidatus Cryosericum odellii | reverse complement strand
CTGCCCGTGGGACAGGTGATGCGGACGAGGCTCTCGTAGGTTCCCGCCGGCATACCGGTCCGCTGCACTCCGATGTTGATGTGCTGGATTCCGCTGACAGGAATGCTCCCTGTCATGGGCGAAACCCCGACCAGCCATGAAGCACCAGGGGTGACGCCGAACGTCACCGGCGTGCTCCCCGCATTTTGCAGAGTCAGGACGAGTGACGTCTGGTCGCCTCCAAAATCGAGCTCCGGAGGAAGAAAGAAAACGCCAGACGGCATTGGTGCCGCCTGCGGAATCACTTGGACACCTGCGCAGAGATCGCTCGCGCCATTCGCGTTGACGGCTTTGACGGCGTACCAGTAGGACCTGCCGCCCAGGAGCATGGGGCCGTCCGTCCAGGTGCGCGTGTCGAAGCCCTGATCGCCCACGTTCAGTGTGGCAACGAGCGTCGACGGATTTGCGTGACTGTCACGGTAGATGCGCCAGGCAGTAATCGGTGCCGTTCCAGGGTCCTCGGGAGGACTCCATGAAAGTACAACTGACTCGACCCCGGCTGTAGCCCCAAGAGCCGTCGGCGCACTGGGAATCGGACTGGGGACAGCCACCTTGAGATACGTATCGACAGACCAGCCTATCACTCCACTTTTCCACTGGACGCGCCACCAGATGAAGGTACCACCAGCAACAGGACCCTCCAGGATGACCCCACGGGCCCCGTCTTTTTCGGCGCCGACGATGGTTCCCGAACTGACAGCCGACGATCGCACGTTGAGGCCGTCTCCCCCTGTGCCGGTGACTTGGACAGCAGACCCGACAGTCAGTGTCTCGGCAAGAGCTGAAAACGGCATGGACATAAGGGAGGTCAGCAGGGCCAGACACAATACAATGGCAGCCAGCCCCCTAAGCGGCATCCTCTTCTCCCCACCGTGCCTGCCTTCTGAATGCCTCATATCGACCATCGTGCCTCCCGTACGGTGGAGTTTCCGGATGCGGTCTTCCGGCCCCTGTCGCCACCTATTTTTATAGTGTAGCAGCCTTCAGACAACTATTCCACACAGTTCTTCACAGGACCTGCGAACATCTGTGTTGCCAAGGTCGACTCTCAGGAGCACTTGCTTCCCGCGCTGATCATCTCCTGTGCCCGGTCCGCAACCTGCTGCGGCACCATCTTGCACGACACGCCCCACGGCCTTACAATACATATATTGCAGTGCCTCCAAGAGCGGGCGCGCAACGCAGAACAGGAGGCCAACGATGAACCTGATCATGTTCGACATGGATGGTACCCTCTACCGGACGGAAACATCCTTCTTTCCAGCAGTGCACGACTTTGCAGACAAGTATGGTTTTTTACAGCCCAGCGACGATTTCCTGCGAGGCTTTATCGGCAAGACAGGCGAAGAGTGGAAAGCCTGGGTAGAGAGCCTGCATCTCGGGAAACCGACAGATGAACTCGATCAGGAATTTGACGCTCTGGAGCGACATTATGTGAACACTCAGGGACAATTGTATCCCGGTGTTCCGGATGTTCTTCGGACACTTGCCGCCAACGATTGGCATCTCGGTATCTGCAGCAATGCTCCACCCTGGTATCCCGAACTTATCCTGACGAATGCCGGCGTCCGGGATCTTTTTGACCTCGTCCGTGTACCAAAACGCAGCGGCGAAACAAAACCCATGATGCTCTGTGAGGTGTGGAACGAGCTTCGCCCAGAGCAGTGCGCCATGGTGGGTGACCGGGCCGATGATATGCAGGCCGCTCGCACCGGAGGGTATTTCGCGATAGGCGCCCTTTACGGTTGGGCTCCGGAAGAATTGGGTCTCGCCGACATCCATATCCACGACATTGTCGAGGTGCCGACAGCCCTTACCCGCCACTGGTCTCTAGGGGGTAAGGACAAGGGTACAAACGCTCCCGCGACTGTGGCGTCTGTAACCAGAAAGCCCTGAAACCCCCTTCGCAGGCACGAGGACAAGGAAAAAAGCCCCGCCTGATGGCGGGGCTTTTACAAACCTGCTATCTGACAGGACAGGCGACTACTTGTCGATAACGATGGTCGCTGGTTTCAAACTGACGCCATTTCCAAGTGAATCACCAGCCGGACAGCGGCTCTGGATGAATCTCTGGAATGCTTCGACCTTATCCTGGGGCGCATCCGTCTTGATGTGCATGGTGAACCGGATTTCCTGATAGCCGGGACGCACGTTCGGATCTCCCTTGAGGAACCCGTCAGTGTCCAGATCTCCCTCGAGCTCGACCCAGAATTCCTTGAGCTCGATGCCCTGAGATTTAGCAAACGCAGCAGCGATGATACACTGGCAGGAACCCAGAGATACCAGTAGACCCTCAACCGGGTTCATGCCAGTATCGGTGCCGCCCAGCGATGGCGGTTCATCGATAATCACCTTGAAGCCGCGGGACTCGCTCTCGACTGCAAGACCCCCTGGGAGCTTACGCGAAATAGCCTTGAATGTTGTCATTGCCATGTTGACGCCTCCATTTCTATTTGAGACGGGCGAGATTTCTCGTCCGATCGTAGTTTAGTTGAACGACTTGGCATCTTCAACCAGTCCTCGGTACGAAATCCTTCACGAAGACGGTCCCCCTGAGTGCCCACAATCAGGATCAACACATAACCTTCGTTGACAGTGCCCTGTTCGGACCCATACTATATTGTTTTGCAGGTCCGTGCACAGGGAAACAGACGGCCGGGACTAATCCGACCGAACGCTCACTGTCGATGTCTCATAGCATGGGTCCAATAGCACTCGCCACACCCGTGCGGCGACATCCGACATATGAAAGAGCCGCCTGCTGACTGTCTGAGAGCGTCATCCTGTCGAGCGCCGGCACAAGGAGCTCACGTGACATTTGATTCATTTCATCTCGACCCCCGCCTTACCGCGGGTATTGTTTCATGCGGCTACACCACACCCACACCCATCCAGGAGAAAGGTATTCCCCCTGTCATGGAAGGACATGACGTCATGGGCCTTGCCCAGACCGGTACAGGCAAGACGGCCGCATATGCACTTCCGATCATGGAGCGCCTGCTGACGGGGCCGCGCGGTTCACTGCGTGCCCTCGTCGTCGCCCCAACCCGCGAACTGGCGGAACAGATCGCCGAGGACTTTCGCGACCTGGGTCGCAAGGCTCGCCTCACCGTTCTCACTATCTACGGTGGCGTCGGCATCAACCCACAGATCGATGCGCTCCGGCGCGGCGTCGACATTGTCATCGCCTGCCCCGGTCGCTTGCTGGACCACATCAGCCAAGGTACGGTCGATCTCACCAAGATACAGGTCCTCGTCCTCGACGAAGCGGACATGATGCTGGACATGGGCTTCCTGCCCGACGTCCGGCGCATCATCAAGAACCTCCCCGCCCAGCGTCAGAACCTGTTGTACAGCGCCACCATGCCGGAGGACATCCGCCATCTGGCCGACGCTATCCTGCATGACCCCGTGACGGTCCAGATTGGGCACTCCGCTCCGGTAGAAACGGTTTCACATGCGCTTTATCCCGTACCGCAGCACCTCAAGACACCGTTGCTCATCGAGTTGCTGAAGCACACTGATACGGAGTCGGTGCTGATCTTCACACGCACCAAGCACCGTGCCAAAAAGCTTGGCGAGAAGCTGGCCAATGAAGGCTACCGCGCGACGTCACTGCAGGGCAATTTGTCGCAGCGCGCACGCCAGGCAGCACTGGGCGGCTTTCGCGACGGTAGATATAAGGTACTGGTCGCTACCGACATTGCGGCTCGCGGCATCGATGTGACGCAGATCTCGCACGTCATCAACTACGACATCCCAGACACGACAGACGCCTACACTCATCGCATCGGACGTACCGGCCGAGCTCTCCATTCAGGAGACGCGTTCACTCTGGTCACAGAGGAAGACACGATCCTGGTCCGCGATATTGAGAAGGTTCTGGGAACGCCCATCGAACGGCGTACCCTCTCCGGCTTCGACTACAAGGCCCCAGCTCCAAAACGCGAGACTGAATTTGCCTGGGATCACAGACCCAGTACGGGTTCCAGCCGCCCTCAGCGTTCGGCCGGCCGTGACGGCCAGTCCACTTCAGCACCGAAACATCATGAAAATAACGTGAATCCACCAAAGAGCTTGAATCACCGGTCAGAGTCAAGAAGACCTGCCAATATCCGGACCTCTTGACAACGTTTTCATAGAAGTGATATAATAAGGATGTGATAGCGCCAAACGTTATCACATGCCCTCCTTCGCAGGGGCCCCGTCTGGGGCCCCTCGCTTTTTCCCTGTGGTTTGGCCCTGTTCCGCTACGTTATTCGCGAATCGTCTGTCCCAGCGTCGGCACGTCCACAAGGACGAACTCCGAGTGGTCGATCGCCCCCACCATGAACTCGGGCTCGTTCGCTATACGTGCCTGGTCCCCTGCCTCATAGTCGACCCCATTGACAGTCATAGCACCACGGGTCAGGTAGACGAATGCGCAACGGTCCGGGACCATCTGGTATTCGATCATCTGGTAGGGTTCGAGCGAACCGACGAAAACGGTCGCGTCCGCGTTCATCGGAATCGCCCCCGTCTTGTTTTGACCGGATGCGACTGCAATCAGCTCGTTAGGAGGAGGAAACGCTCCAAATGCTGCCTCAGTATGCGACGGCATCAGTCCTGGCTCCCGCGGAAAAATCCCCATCTGATACAAATGGACTTGTCCCGAGCACTCGTTCGTCTCCACGTGACGGACACCACTCCCGGAAGACAGGACCTGGACATCGCCTGGACGAAGACGTACTGGAGGCTGAGCCCCTTGCCGCTGCCGTATCTCCCCTGCCACAACGATGGTGACAACCTCAATCTCGTCATGGAAGTGGAGCGGGAAACCACACGCGGGGTGGATGAGGTCATCGTTGAAAAACCGGAGACCGCCCCAGCGAACGTTCCCGGGTTCGAAGTAGTCGCCGTACGAGAACAGCAGGAAGTTCTCGGAACTCTGCGACACGGCGAGGTGTCGCTTCTGCGACGCTACGCGGCGAATCATCCACCCTCGCTGTGGGCCTGGTCCTCGGACAGAATCTCGCCGGCACTGATCATGTCGAGAAATGTCTGCCCGATGGTGGGATCGAACTGCGTCCCCAGGTGTCCTGCGATTTCCTCCCGGGCCGCTGCCGCTGGCAGAGAATGGCGATATGGACGTTGAGACGTCATTGCATCGAATGTATCGGCGAGAGCCAGAATCCGAGAACCGACCGGAATGTGTTCTCCCGACAAGCCATCTGGATAGCCGGCTCCATCCCATCGCTCATGGTGATTGCGGATGATGGCCGCAACATTGCGCAGCTGTGCGATGGGGCGCAGGATGCTCTCACCGACCAGAGGATGCGTGTCCATGATCGTTATCTCTTCCGGAGTCAGACTGGACGGCTTGTCCAGCAGACGGTCGGGGACCGCTACCTTGCCGATATCGTGGAGACGAGCGGCCAGCTCAATCTCGGCAACATCGGCAGCATGGCCCAGGACCCTGCGAGCTATCTTGCCAGCCAGGAACGCGACTCGGGTGGAATGGCCGCGCGTATATCGGTCTCGAGCCTCGAGTGCGTCGACCAGCGTGATCATGCCGTCCACAAAGCGCTCCGGCAGTGCATCTTGCAGGGCCGCGACCTGCTGCTGAAGTCCAGAGACTCGCGCCTCCTGACGAGCATCCTGAAGCTGTCGGTCTGTCACGTCGTGCGACGTCACAGCAGTCCCGGCATAGGCACCTCCCGGCGTTTTCACGGGGACGCATCGGTGTTCATAGACCTTGCCTGTCGACAGATCGCCCTCGACAAACAAGAACTCCGTCGCCGTTCCTGTCCGCAGTACGCCAAGACCCTGTTCGACGTCCTCGCTCACTGAGCTGCCAAAGAGCAGAGGAAAAGCGATGCCGGCATCCGACCGTGAACCCCTGATGAGTCGTACCTGAGCGTTGAGTGTAACGACATGGTCATGAGCATCGGCTACGACGACGCCGTCAGGAAACTGTTCGAGTGCCAAACGTATCAGTTCACCTTCATCCTGAGCCATAAGCGCCTCCTTGGCATCACGTGCCGTTCCACCTAAGAAAAGTCTAGCGCGTTGTGGTGTCAAGTAAAATGCTGCCAGTTGAGACAGCAGAAATGGGCGTCATTGATGAGGGGAAATGAAAAAGGCGAAAAGCTTACGCTTCTCGCCATTGTAGTAAGTTGGTTGGAGAAAGAAAGTCGGAACCTTCTTATCTAACACATTCGTTATCTTAGCGGGTTCATCGTGGCACGCAAGGGCAGGTCTTGCACACAATTGTTCACAATCTGCTCAAGAATCCACAAGACGCACTTTGCATCAGGTTTTTATGTGGATTCCCTTCCAGAATTCTACGTACGTTGTGAGGTTCTTCGCTTTCTGCCCGGGTTCAGGTGTGTTCACGCAACATCGCCGGCTTCGCCGTGACACCCGGCCGAACTAGCTACCAGGTGACACTGAGCGCGAACAGCACCAGAGGCTCATCCTGGACCCTTCTATTGATGGGTGTCTCATAACTTCAATGGGTACCCGAAATTCAGAACACAGGAGGCACAGATGACCGTCCAGGACCAGGCAGGAACGATTCGCATCACGTTCGTCAGCACGAAGGGCGAGACTATCGCCAACGTCAATCCGCTTGCCACAGACGCCGTCGCATACGCGTGCGCCGGACAGCTCATGACTCTGCTCACTGAGCAGACGGCCGCCATCGTACGCAACAGGCGGGCCACATTCGTGGAGTAAGGAGGTAACCCATGGCTGATTCTCAGACCACCGTCCTTCGCCTCGT
>NZ_QXIU01000215.1:0-5044 GCF_003570935.1 Candidatus Cryosericum odellii | reverse complement strand
AGCATCGAGAGCGCCGGCATCGTCACCCGTCAGGTGGCGGACATCATCTCCTAGCAACAGCGCATCAATCAGAGCATGACAGGAAGGGGCGCGGCCATGGCCGCGCCCCTTTTGCATTTCCAATGTTAGATCTAGTCCCTGACGTTGACTCCTGCCCGCAGGGCCACGTCGGCCGCAACGATCCCCTTGGCTACAAGCTCCTTGACGCACTTCTCCATCGTCATCATCCCCATGGCGCCGCTCGTCTGCATTGTGGAGACGATCTGGTAGGACTTGTTCTCACGGATAAGGTTCCGGACCGCCGGTGTCGCTATCAGTACTTCTGTGGCCACAACCAGCCCGTTGCCGTCTTTGCGCGTCAGAAGCTGCTGTGTCACGATCGCTGACAGGACGTTTGCCAACTGGATGCGAATCTGACCCTGCTGACCGGCGGGAAAGACGTCGATGATACGGTCGATGGATTGTGGAGCCGAATTAGTGTGCAGGGTCCCGAACACTAGGTGTCCGGTCTCAGCTGCCGTCAGAGCTGCAGCAATTGTTTCCAGGTCTCGCAACTCCCCCACGAGAATGATATCAGGGTCTTCCCGCAATACAGCACGCAGAGCATGTGCGAACGATTCCGTATCCTCGCCCAGCTCCCGCTGGACCACGATGCCCTTGCGATGCTGGAACAGGAACTCAACAGGGTCCTCGACGGTGACCGTATGCACGTCGCGTTCCTGGTTTATCTTGTCGATCATTGCCGCAAGCGTCGTCGACTTGCCATGGCCGGTCGGGCCCGTCACGAGCACAAAGCCCTTCTCCAACTTGGTGAGACTCTTCACGACGTCTGGCAACCCGAGTGAATCGAGGTCGGGGATGGTGAACGGGATGCGCCGCATGGTCGCGGCCATCGATCCCCTCTGCCGGAACACGTTCACGCGGAACCGCGCCAGTCCTTTGACCGAGTAGGAGAAGTCGAAGTCCAGATGTTGCTTGAACACGGCCTTCTGGTCGTCATTCATGATAGGGTACACGAGTGCTTCGATGGCGCCGCCCGACANNGCCTGTAGATGCAGGTCCGAGGCTCCGCGGTTCACAACGATCTTCAGGATATCGTCCAGGCCCCTGATTTCTACGGGTGCCCTGTTGAGTTCTTCCATCAGTACCTCCGAATCGGCCGGACAGTCAACGCTTGTACCGCGCCTTCATGCAGTATAGCAACACACTGAAATGAAGCGCCATCATGAGGCGGGGAACGGCATGCCAGTACGACGTGCTGGACATGATTGACAAACCTACGTGGGGGCAGTAGCATGAACTTGTAGTCATGGGGCGCATGACTACCGTACTCGTCCACTGGGAGGCCTGTCATGAACATCAACACACGCATCTGGGAAAATAGCATCACAGATCTGCCACAAGGGGACCAGCAGGCTGAGCAGTTCGAGCACTACGCCCGCGAGTTCTTCATGCCCGATAGCATTGCTCCGTCCGTTTATCTCGCCAACGTGGCTGCGCTGATGGAACAGGCGGCCGAGGAGAATGGAGTCCAGCCGACCCCATCGGCAGCCAAAATGGCCTTGTCGATGCAGCATCCCATCGGCTTCCCGACATGGTTTCTCGCAGCTTATCCAGACGTTGCTCTCTGGTTCTCATCACAGGACGGTCCGGACCGCAAGGCCGTCGACGCCGAAGTGACCAGAAGATCGGCGGCATCCGGAGCCGCAGCTAGCCATCTCGTCGACGAAAACGGGTTCTTCGCTCACGCCGTCCTGAGGACGCTCGTCGACCTGTACCGCGAACGCACAACCTCTGTGCTGGAATGCACGGCTCCTGATACCGACCTTCAGGAAGAGGGTGCAGCCGGCTCGACAGACGAACAGGCTCTGACAGCCCAGCAGGCTGTAGACTTGATGGCCGCCAACATCACTCGTTATGAGCGCGAGTTGGCAACCAGCTACGGGGACAGGTTCGCGGGCATGCGGCCACGTCTGACGGTCGCAGGACTTCTTCAACTTGGTTACTACGTCCTCGTAGATCACGTCATCCCGTTGGCGACACTCGTCCAGGCTTCCGACGAATCGGCATCAGCAGACGATCCGGTCGTCGAATTCGTGGAGCGGCTCGAGATAGAGGTATTCTGCGCCGAGGGAGGGGACAGCGAACGAAAGCGCATCGAAGAGGCGTGTCACCTCCTGCGTTCACGCATTCTCGACGTCGTCCTCCAGACCCGTACCAACTTCGAAGAAACGCCGTCGCTCACTGCGGCCACCGGCAATTTCATGGATCTGCCCCAGTTCGAATCCCTGCGACAGGCCATCGGCATCCGCCCAGCCAGCTAACAAGCCATTCTGGTCGGAAGCGAAGTCCGGCTAGGGGGTGTCCGAGGGCAACGGTTCCGGCTCGATCAGTCCGTATGCCTCGGCGACGGGGACGACGAACATGATGCCAACGCCCTTCTGGGTCATGTCCCCGACGGCGTCGAGCACGACCTTCTTGGCGCGCTCGAGGGCTTCCGTGTTGCTGATGACCGTGAAAATCGTTCTACTGCTCTCCTGCACCGGCGAACCACCCAGCAGGCGAGCAATGCCGGCCACGATCGGAATGTCGGCTGCAAGCATCTGACCCATGCCTCGGCTGTCGATGACAGTTGCGCCACCGACATCAATGGCAGTAAAACCCTCGAGTACCTTGCGTACATGTGCATCACTGTTCAGCACAGCAACTAGCAGGAACATTAGCACCTCCGGAAAACATGCATCTTCAGTATCAGTGTGGCGGAGGACGGTCCCCTGTCAACTGCCGCACGATGGACGGGGGTCCAGGAGCTCCCCATCGGCGAGCGGCAGAGGCGTCTCTTCCGGCTGCGCGGGCGTTACACTGCGATGAGGCGTTGATGCAGACGCGGTGTCCTGCGCGGTCATGTCGTCCCCGAATCCTCGGCGTCTGCGCCCCTTGCCCTTTGCAGCCTCTGGATTGCGCCCAAGCAAAGACTCGGGCACGAACCCCGCGTTCTTGAGGAAGAACCAGTTGGTCGCAGGCAGGTCGAGAGCCAGGTATGCCGAGCGTGCTCCACGTTCCAGCGTCCCCTCCAGCACCAGCGGATGGGAACCGATCTGGATGAAACTCTCGAGGACTCCCTCACCGGGATACGGCTCGGACGCGCCGAAGTGACGCGCAGCTGCACGCAGGCCGTCATGGTCGGCGTAGTGCAGACGGCAGTCCGGTGAAACCGACGCCAGGAGACGTGCCATGAGAGGTGAAACGTGGGCACCCTGCGGCACACCCACAGTCACCGTGTGGCGCGCGCTGCGGGCCTGTTCGAGCAGCCAGCCCTGGTGCCGGGCACGTTCCCCAACGACGATGCGCTGACCGTCCACGACACGGTTAGGCAACCACTCTCGGACATCGCTGAGAGCCCTCGGGTCAACGCGCCGCACAGCTCCCTCCTGCTCGATGATGCTGACAATATGCCTCAGGACCGAATCCTGCGCCCCACGATCGTGCACGAAATCGAGGTCGCCCACCAGGATGAACTTGCCGCGCGCACGACTAAGCGCGACGTTCAACAGGCGAGGAGCCGGGTCGACGTCCCAGTCCTCCAGATTTCCCCGTGTCAGTGTCGACATGGACCACTGTGGTTCTCCGTCGGTCAGCGAGAAGATGACGACGTCCACCTCAGACCCCTGGTAGCGGTGGACGGTCGAGATCGTCAGCCGTTCCCGGTCCAGAGCCAGTTCGCGCGCCATGGTCCCCAGCAGGCGCGCCTGGACGGTATAGGGCGTCACCACCCCGATGCTGATATCCGGGTAGCGAGAGAGCATGCCCGCGGCAATCGTCAACACCGTGACCGCCTCCACCAAGTTGAGGCGGGAGTACCCCTTGACCTCCCGGTAGCACCGTGTCTGCAGCAGCGAGGTGTCCACGGCGGCCATGGCCTGTCCCTCGAACGGAGCCAGGCGCGCAATGGAACTGGTGCGGACGATGATACGCTCGCCGTCGTCCAGCCGGTCCTGGTAGAACAGCCGGCTCACGGTTGAACGGATGGTCGGGTGCATGCGGTACTGCGTGCGCAGCATTGCCATGTCGGGCACTTCCTGACCCGCGCGCACTGCCTGCGTGATGCCCCGTACCTGGTAGATGTCCCGCTGGAGCCACTCGCGGACAGCAGGCGTGGTACCTGAGGCAATCGGGGGCAGCTGCATGAAGTCTCCCGCGAAGACGATTTTGCCCTGTGCCCTCGATGCGGCCAGCACGTCATATGGCACCAGCGACATGCTCGCCTCATCAATGATGACGACGTCGAACGAGCGCTCCATCAGTTCGTCCGACAAGGCCAGCTTTGTCAGTGTCGTCGCGACGACCTGCGTCTCCGCAACCAGCTTCTTCAGTTCCTTGTCGACACGGTGACGCAGTTTGCCCATGTCGCCCCGCACCGTCTCGAACTCCGCAGTGTCGAACAGCTCCTCTCGCTTCGCGTGTTCCAGCAGGTCACGGCGTCTGGACTGAAGACCTACAAAGCGCTCAGCGTCAACGTTGCGCCTGGCAAGGATGTTGAGTGGGTTGATGTCGGACTCGACGAGGAGGTCGCGCCTGATGAGGATGCCGTATCGGATCATGGCGCCCTGGGCAAGGTACGGTGTCCCCCGGCAGGCGTTCACCACGGCAAGCGTCGCAACGTCGACTGCCGCGTTGCTGTGTGCCAGCAGCAGAACACTCTTGTGGCGCTCGATGAGTTCGCGCACGAGGTAGGCGACGGTCCACGTCTTGCCGGTGCCCGGAGGACCCCAGATGAAGCTGACATCGCGCTCAGCGACCTTCTGTAGTGCGTCCCGCTGCGATGGATCCAGCCACCGGTTGTCCACAAAAGCGCCGTTCAGCTCGGGCAGACTGTTCCCGGGAGCGGGAGGACTCAGCAGGGCAAGGGCCCGGCCGCAATCGTCTTCGTCCTTGAGCGCGTTCAGCCTGTCTTCCAGCTTCAACAGCAGGTCCCATGGCGTGGCAATCATGGTGGCCGCGCGCACCTGGGCCCCAAGGAACTCGCTGGAGGCAATCGACACCA
>NZ_QXIU01000214.1 GCF_003570935.1 Candidatus Cryosericum odellii | reverse complement strand
GGCTGGGCTCGAAGTCGATGCGTTTGACGAACTCGCAGGCCTCCTTGGCCCCGTGCTCGCGGTCCATGCCGCCGTCTTCCCACTCGACCGACAGCGGACCTTCATACCCGATGTCGTTGAGGGCGCGGATGATACGCTCGAAGTTGACACCGCCACGACCGAGTGAAACGAAGTTCCATCCGCGACGCATGTCGCCGAAGGTGATGTGCGAGCCAAGGAGACCCCCACGAGGGCCAGGGTTCAGCATCGCGTCCTTCATGTGGACATGATAGATGCGATCCTTGAAATCATAGATGAACTGCTCCGGTGCGATCCCCTGCCAATAGAGGTGACTCGGGTCGAAGTTGATGCCGAACGAGGGCCGGTGCTTGATGGCATCGAGGGTGCGCAGGGTCGTCCAATAGTCGAACGCGATCTCAGTGGGGTGGACCTCGAGCGCGAACTTGATGCCGTTCTGTTCATAGACGTCGAGGATCGGGTTCCAGAGGTCTGCAAACTGCGCATATCCTGCTTCGATCCACTCGTCGGACACCGGCGGAAACGAGTACCAGCCCTCCCAGATCGAGGAACCGGTGAACCCCGTCACGACAGAGGCGCCAAGCAAACGTGCGACAACTGCAGCCTTCTTCATCTGGTCGATGGCCCATGCCCGCATCTTCTCAGGCTGACCATGCAGCTCTGCAGGAGCAAACACATCAAACCGCTCGTCGTTCCGTGAGCAGACAAGCTGGCCGGCAAGGTGATTGCCGATGGCATGGCACTGGAGGTGGTTCTTCTCCATCGTGTCTTTGAGGCTGCGAACGTACGCGTCGCTCTCGACCGCCTTGTCGATGTTCAGGTGTTCACCCCAGCAGGCGATTTCAAGACCGTCGTATCCCCATGAGGACATCTTGCTGCACAGTGTGTCGAAGGGCATATCCGCCCACTGCCCGGTAAACATCGTCACTGGTCTCATACATTGCCTCCGTTAGATGTCGAAGGAGGCGTCGACCCATGCCGCGCCTTCCTTGCTGCTCTTCACACAATCAAACACGAACTTGGTCCCGCGGGCACCGTCGACGACGGTCGGGAAGACGTCCAACGCGTCCGGGGTGCGGTCCTGCTTCCTGGCCATAAGCACGTTGCAGAAGTTCCTGTACAGGTTTGCAAACGCCTCGAAGTACCCTTCCGGGTGACCGGCAGGGAGGCGTGTAACGTGTCCAGCGGCAGCCGAGAGGTATCCGCTGCCACGCGTCAACAGCTGCAGAGGACCTCCTTTCTTCTGGAAGCGGAGAACGTTGGGGTTTTCCTGCTCCCACTCGATGGCGCCATCCGTCCCGTACACGCGGATACGGAGACCATTCTCTTTGCCGATGGCTACCTGCGACGACCAGTAGTTCCCCGACGCTCCACCCTTGTACTTCAGGAGTATATACGCGTTGTCGTCGAGCGGACGCCCCTCAACGAACGTCTCGAGGCTGGCTGCCAGCTTGTCGATCTCCAATCCTGTAATGAAGTGCACCAGGTTCTCGATGTGCGTGCCGATGTCACCAACACAGCAAGACACACCGGCATACTTCGGGTCCGTCCGCCAGACGGCCTGACGGTTGGTACCTGCACGTTCGATGGGGTCGGCCAGCCAGTCCTGCGGGTATTCTGCAGCCACGACGCGGAGCGTCCCGAGAGCCCCGGTTCTGACGAGGTTGCGGGCTTCGCGCACCATGGGGTAGCCAGTGTAGGTATAGGTCACCATGAACTCGACCTTGTGCGAAAAGGCAAGTGCGACCAGTTCCTTCGCCTCTTCCTCCGTGAATGCCATCGGCTTCTCACAGACAACGTTGATGCCCTGTTCGAGGAATGCCTTGGCCACCGAAAAGTGGATGTGGTTGGGGACAGTGACGATGACGAAGTCAATCCTGCCCTCCATGCGTGCTCCCTCCTCGACGGCCATTTCATGGAAATCAGCATATGCGCGGTCAGCGTCGATACCAAGCTCCTTCGCGACCTGGACCGTCTCCGATGGGAGGTCAGAAAAACTCCCGGCAACCAGCTTCGCCTGATTGTTCATTGCGATAGCGGCGCGATGCACTGGGCCGATGAAAGATCCTGGTCCTCCGCCTACCTGCCCATACAGGAGGCTGGCCCCTGTATCGTTCAACTTGCCTTCGATCATGTCACTTCCCCCTTTCCAGAAGAGTCGATATGCGCTTGTACTGGTCTTTCACCGATCGGTACAGCTGACGATATTCCTCATACCACTGTGTATACTGCTGGCCTCTCCACGGATCTGGCCGGTAGCTCTCGGTCAGTTTGACCCAGGCGCGTGTGTCCGAGCCGACCGCTTTCGCTGCCAGCCGTGCGGAGCCATAGGCTGCTCCTTCGTCCACGAGAGGACTCCAGATGTCGACGCCAAGGTTGTCCGCCAGCATCTGGCACCACGTGTGTGAACGCGATCCTCCGCCTACGATGCGCACACTGCTCATCGGCGTGCCCAGGTCCCGAATGCATTCGGCACCTTCCCGCAGAGCAAATACTACACCCTCGTGGATGGCACGCAAGACGTCGCCCTGCCCATGAAACGAGCTGAGCCCAAAGAGGACCCCACGAGCATCCGAGTCACGATGGGGCGTGCGCTCCCCGTTCAGGTATGGAAGGAAGATGACGCCGTTGGAGCCTACCGGGCTGCTGTTCACGAGCTCCTCGACACGTCCGAAGGACATCCTGCCAGCGAATCGTTCGCGGTACCAGTCCAGCGAGTTCGTGGCCGATAAAATGACCGCCATGTGATAGGTGCTGCCGGAGAGCACGTGCTGGAACAGGTGTACGCGCCCGCTCTGGTCCGGAGTGCTGTTGCCGCTGACCGCGACGACTGTCCCACTGTTCCCAAGGCTTATCATAGTGTCACCCGGGGCCTCCACGCCGCACCCGTAGGCAGACGCAGCGTTGTCAGCTCCCCCCACGATGACGGGAACGCCCGTAAGACGCGGAAGATCTGGACATGATACAGAGCCGACAATAGCACCGGACGGGCGCACCTCAGGAAGCATCGACACGTCGATCCCGAGGAGCTTGCAGGCTTGCTCGTCCCATACGTTCTTTGGAACACTGTACAGGGACGTCCCTGATGCGTCTGACGGGTCCGTGCACAGGATGCCGGTCAACCGCCACGCGATGTAGTCCTTGGGAAGGCAGACCCGGGCGACACGCGCAAACTGCTCGGGCTCATTATGGCGGAGCCACAGGATCTTCGGGGCGGTGAACCCAGAAAGGATCGGGTTTCCAAGGCTTTCTATGACTGCTTCTTCGCCGCCGTATCGTTCCGTGAGTTCCGTGGCTTCAGCCGCCGTCCGCTGGTCCGACCACAGGATAGCAGGGCGCACAACGTCTCCCTGCGCATCCAACGGAACCAAGCTGTGCATTTGCCCGCTGACCGATATTCCCATGATCTGACAGTTGCGGTCAATAGTCAACTGATCGAGCACGGACACCGTGGACGCCCACCACAGCTCCGGGCTCTGCTCCACCCAGCCTGGACGCGGCGTTGCAAGACGCAGAGGGGCGCTAGCCTGGGCGACGATAGTTCCGAGGCTGTCTGTGAGGAGGCCCTTCACGGACATGGTCCCAATATCGATCCCTACGAAACATACTTTCACGGTACCAGCCTCCCTGAGTCGGGCTCGCCACGCTGTGAACTCACCACGCCGGCGAATGTCCACATACCCGCGGACTCCGCCTCTCGTACGAGTTCTGGGACCTGTCGTTTGCCCATGGTAGCATCCTAGTTTCTAATTTTTCATTACCAATGCTATACATAGTCTCACACTTGTCAAGATGGCCAGCCACTCGTCCCATATAGGAGATGAATCCAGGCCATG
>NZ_QXIU01000213.1 GCF_003570935.1 Candidatus Cryosericum odellii | reverse complement strand
TGATCGCCAAAGCGGACCCACTTCTCATCGCGACAGCCGAGGCGGAGCTGGCACGTGAGGGGTTCTCCACCGACCAGCTTATGGAAGCGTGTGACGTCCACATGGACGTCTTCCGCGACCAGCTGGCAAGTTCGCGCACCGTGGTGCCGGACAGCCATCCGCTGAAGCGCTTCATCGACGAACAGGATGCCATCATCGCCTGGCTCGAGCAGGGATTCACCCTGGCCAGGACACTCAGCGCGCTGGACGGATACGCAACGGCGGAGAGCACCCTCACCGAGCTGCGTGCCCTGATGCAGCATCTGCACGAGGCCCAGAGCCATGACGCCCGGCAGGAGAACACGCTGTTCCCCCTGCTGGAACGGTACGGCGTCGAAGAACCTCCTGCTATCATGTGGGCTGAACACAACCGCATGAAGGCGACGCGCGACATCATCGACAAAACGATTCGGGGAACGCCCGGTGCCATGCCATACGCGCAGTTCGCACAGGTGCTGGCGGGAGCGTTTCAGCACTGGCTGGAGACCTTCGTCCAGCACGCAAAGAAAGAACAGGAGATCCTGTACAACGTAGCACTCGACCTGCTGTCCGAAAAGGACTGGCAGGACCTTCAGCACGAATCCCAGGAACTGGGGTTCTTTGCACTCCCAGGGAAGGAGAACCGATGAGTGATACCAGTCTCGACCTGTTCGAGGGTATGGACCTCGACATCCTGTTTGCGCTGTTCGATACGCTGCCCGTCGACGTCTCGTTTGTGAACGCAGACGACGAGGTAACCTACTTCAACCTGCCCGCCGCCGGGCGCATCTTCCCACGCACACGGCTGGACATCGGGCGCACGGTACAGCGCTGCCACCCGCCCCAGAGCGTCGACAAGGTCCAGCGGATTCTGGACGACTTCCGTGCGAAAAAACGCTCCACAGCCGACTTCTGGCTGGAACTGGGTGGAAAGTTCATCTACATCCGGTACTTCGCCATCTACGGCAAGGACGGTGTCTACCAGGGGACCCTCGAGGTCTCGCAGGACTGCACCGAGGTCCGTGCCCTTCAGGGCGAGAAAAAACTCGAGGGCGAACCGGCCGTCTGAGCTAGGCTCGGACTACCGATACCTTACGCGTTACATAGGGAGATGCACTCATGATTGGGCAGGTTGTCGTGGTTGGAGGACTCGCCGTGCTTGCGGCTGTTCTGTGGAGACAGGGAGCGTTCGGGAGTTCCAAGACGGGAGGAGTTCGCACGGAGTACCGCAGTATTCCGAGGGAAGACACGCGACACACGGACCTGCACGTGCGCATGGGGGCGGGCGTGCTGTCGCTGCAGGGCGGGGCTACCGGACTCATGGATGCCGACTTCACCAGCAGCCAGCCGGAACTGGACCCCGAGTTCGTGTACCGCATGAATGGCAACACGTGTGAGGTCAGCATCACGCAGCAACTGGACCATATAATCATTCCAACGTCGCATATTCGCTGCGATTGGCATCTGCGCTGTGCGAACGACGTCCCCGTGACCATCGACCTGGAGTCTGGGGCGGGAACGACCGACATCGACCTGAGTACCGTCCCCGTCCAGCAGTTGCACGTGCGGACCGGTGCCGGCCAGGGTCGCACCATCATCCTCGCGTCCAGGCTCGAGCACTTCGACCTGCAGACAGGAGCGGGGCGGCTCGACCTCGAGATCAGGGGCTCGCCGACTGCACCGGCGCACGGCAGTGTCCATAGCGGCGTCGGAGCACTGCAGATGCACATACCACGAACCACGCCGACCCGCATCCACATAGACAAGGCCATTGGCGGCGTCAATGTGCGAGGCTTCGTGCAGGATGGCCACAACTACACCAACTACGCTCCCGGCGCGACGCCGGCACTCGACATCGACATTCAGGTCGGCGTCGGTGAAGTGACACTGGACACCGTAGGCTGACATTGCTTCCTCCTGGGCATAACTAGTCCCCAGAGATATGGCCTCTGCATCGAGACAGCAATCGCCCCCGCCTGAGCGGGGGCGATTCTTTTTTCTGGCGCTTACGTGACTCGCTGCGTCGAGCGCTAGCTTTTGACGTGCGCGTCCAGCCAGTCGGCCGCGAAGGCCAGCACGCGCTCCTTTGCCCCGTCCGGCTCATGGTGGATGAAGTGATACAGTCCCGGCCACAGCTTCAGTGTCACATCACCTGAGGCGCCTGCGGCAAGACGCTTCGACCCTTCGGGCAGTGCAATGACATCGTCTTCGCCGTGCATCACCAGCAGGGGGGCCTGGATCTCTGCAGCGCGCGCAAGTGCCTCCGCATTGGCTTCCCCGATGACTGCGGCCAATCCGACGGTGATCTTTTTGTACACCAGCGGGTCGGCGTCATATGCGTCCAGCACGGTGACGTCATGGCAGACCTTGTCTCGCGTGGCACCCATACCATTGTTGACAGCCATCGTTGGCACAAGGTGCCGCAGTGCTTTGACCTTGCCCATGGCGGCCGCTGACGCCTCCGGCATCACAAAGCCGCCGCTGCACAGCATGGCGCCCGCCAGCCGTGGATGTCTGCGGACAAGGTATGCGGCACTAAGGGTCGAACCCATGCTGAAGCCGTACAAGAACAGCGGCTTGCCAGGGAAGCGCGCCCTGACCTCGTCGCAGTACTGGTCCAGATCGTCCATGAAGTCATCGAGTCGTGCGGCGAACGCACGCCTGCCCTCAGACATGCCATGTCCCCGCAGGTCCCCTGCCACAAACGCGTACCCGCGGTCCACAAAGCTGTGACCAATATCAACGTACCGGCCCCCATACTCGCCTAGGCCGTGCACCAGAGCGACCACGCCGCGCACGTCTCCTTCGGGCGTCCACACGCGGGCGTACAGGTTCAGGTTATCCTTGCTGCGATACTGGAACTCCTCACTGTGCATCATTGCCTCCCAGACTCCGTGTCACTGCCCATGACAGTATAAGGTCCACCGGGGAACTTACTCATACCATATGGTTGCCAGCAGAACATGGACGGGGGCATTGTCCTGATTGAACAGCCTCACACTTCTCGTGGCTCCTTGATGGTCGGTCGTGAGAAGCAATACATCCCCCGTGTTTATTCTCCACGTCTCATCGGTACCGGCGCTGGCGACAATCGTACCATCCACGCCATACACGACGTACACGGCTTTCTTGCCCTTGTCACACGTTTGCACTGTCACATCGGGTATTGCCAAGCTGGATTGCCCCTGCACGCTGACAGCTTGCATCTGCCCAGAGCAGGCTCCGGACAGCATGATGTTGAAATCCCTGGCCATCCCCGTGCTTCTCGTCGCCCAGTCTCCAGCAAACGCATCTTGTTAAAATGGTTGCAGCCGCACGCTGTGATGATGCTCATGGTCAAGAGTCATATCTCCCTCGAGGACCATGATCAGCCTCCAGATCCCCGGCAGTGAAGTGAATTCTGATTCCTCTGATTTGACGTTGGCCGAACTGATTCGCCACACGAAATCACGACGGCTGTAGATTGTATTCTTCGGATAAATGGCAATCTCAGTCGTCATCCCTCCGTTCCAGGTACTGGTGTTTTGCTGATCTTGCCGCACCAATTCCACAGCATACGCCATGTCTTCCCTCATCACGGAGCATCTCCCGTCTCTCCTGCACCACAGGCCGCCGTCTGCATCGACCATGTTCTGTCCGTTCAGTATACCACGCCAGCCACGGAGAACCGGGCTGTTCGAGCAGGCAACCCTGATCATGGCGAGTCAGCTGGCGACCCACCAGTCAGCATCACCGCTGCAGTCGCTGGACCCGTAACGGCACTGCCCGGACGGGATCCCCGTCCGGGCAGCAGCGCAGAGAACGTGAGTATCAGGTTCTAGTAGATGGAATCCGGAACGTAGTACTTGGCTGCGTTGTCCTTCGTGATCAGGTCGGCCGACAGGATGACCTTGGCCGGGAACGGCCAGTTAGATGTCGAAGGAGGCGTCCACCCATGTCGCACCTTGTTTGCTGCTCTTCACGCAATCGAACACGAACTTGATCCCGCGAGCGCCGTCGACAACGGTCGGGAAGACGTCTAGCGAGTCCGGGGTGCGGCCCTGTTTTCTCGCCATGAGCACATTGCAGAAGTTCCTGTACAGGTTTGCAAACGCCTCAAAGTACCCTTCGGGGTGGCCGGCACCAAGGCGTGTAACATGCCCGGCAGCAGCCGAGAGATATTCGCTGCCACGAGTCAGCAGTTGCAAGGGGCCGCCCTTCTTCTGGAAGCGGAGAACGTTGGGGTTTTCCTGCTCCCACTCGATGGCGCCATCCGTCCCGTACGCGCGGATACGGAGGGCGTTCTCCTCGCCGATAGCCACCTGCGACGACCAGTAGCTCCCCGATGCTCCACCCTTGTACTTCAGGAGTATATAAGCGTTGTCGTCGAGTGGACGTCCCTCGACGAACGTCTCGAGGCTGGCAGCCAGCTTGTCGATTTCCAGTCCTGTAATGAAGTGCACCAGGTTCTCGACGTGCGTGCCGATGTCGCCAACGCAGCAAGACACACCGGCATACTTCGGGTCCGTCCGCCAGACGGCCTGGCGGTTGGTGCCTGCGCGTTCGATGGGGTCGGCCAGCCATCCCTGCGGGTACTCTGCAGCCACGACGCGGAGAGTCCCGAGAGCGCCAGTTCTGACGAGGTTCCGGGCTTCGCGCACCATGGGGTAGCCGGTGTACGTATACGTCACCATGAACTCAGCCTTGTGTGCACTGGCAAGTGCGACTAGTTCCTTCGCCTCCTCCTCGGTGAACACCATCGGCTTCTCACAGACGACGTTGATGCCCTGTTCAAGGAATGCCTTGGCCACCGAAAAGTGGATGTGGTTGGGGACAGTGACGATGACGAAGTCAATCCTGCCCTCCATGCGTGCTCCCTCCTCGACGGCCATTTCATGGAAATCAGCATATGCGCGGTCAGCGTCGATGCCGAGATCCTTCGCGACCTTGACCGTCTCCGACGGAATGTGGGAGAAACTTCCGGCAACCAGCTTCGCTTGGTTGTTCATTGCGATAGCGGTGCGATGCACCGGGCCGATGGAAGACCCTGGTCCCCCGCCTACCTGCCCATACAGGAGGTTGGTTCCTGTCTCGTTCAGCTTGCCTTCAATCATGTCATTCCCCCCTTTCCAGAAGAGTCGATATGCGCTTGTACTGGTCCTTCACCGATCAGTATAGCTGACGGTGTTTCTCATACCACGTGTGTATTGCCGGCCTCTTCACGGTTCTGACCGGTAACTCTCGGGCAGTTTGACCCAGGTGCGTGTGTCCCCCGTTCAGGTATGGGAGGAAGATGACGCCATTGGAGCACACCGGGCTGCTGTTCACGAGCTCCTCGATACGTCCAAAGGACATCCTCCCGGCGAACCGTTCGCGGTATCAATCCAGCGAGTTCGTAGCCGACAGGGCAACAGTCATCCTATAATGTGCAGTTGACAATCGCCCACGTCACAAGAAATGCTAATGCCCCCGGCGGGAGGAGACCAGCTGTCGTCGGTCTAACCGGGGGCATCTGGAGCGCGAGAGGGTGGCGCAACTGTCGCAGCCGCGCCACTTGTAAAGGAGGCTGCCGGGAAATCCTGTGGACTCACCGACATACCCGGTGAACGGTCCACTCCCGCAGGTCTGTCTACATCAGTCCTCCCCGTTCCAAGACCTGAACCGTCTCGGCAAACGACCGAACACCGCCCGAAGCCCCTATAGCCGTAACACACATGGCCCCGACCGTCACCGCAAGGTGGGCGCACCGGGAGGCATTCCACCCGTGCACGAGGCCCGCCGTGAACCCAGCGACAAACGCATCGCCTGCGCCGGTCGTGTCGACGGCTGAAACGACAGGAGCGGCAACATGCTCTATCACACCGTCCTCTGTCCGTAGAAGACAGCCCTTGTCACCCAGCTTGATGATGACGTTCCGCGCGCCACGAGCGACAAACGACGCTGCCATCGCCTCCGGCTCAGTGACNNAAATAGTCACAGAACGGCAGACATGTCTCGATTGACTTCATCCATCTTCCTGACGCGTCCCACGCCGTATCGAGCAGGGTCACCGCCCCACTTTCCCTGGCACCTCTCAGGACCTCCGCTGTTGGCTCTCCGTCTAGCTTTGGCATAAGGAGAGACCCGGCAACGACCAGGATGTCAGCCGACCGCACGAGCTCCATGTCGACGTCTTCAGAAACAAACATGGCGTTGGCACCGAGGCAATGGAGAAACGAGCGCTCGCCGTCGGGCGCGACCAGGACGACCGTAGCCGACGTCTGTACACCGTCTGCACGTCGCAGACCACTGGCGTCCACCTCCTCCTGTTCCAGTGTGTGCAGGACAAAATCGCCAAAACCGTCGCGACCGATCTTCCCCAGGACACTGCACGCTACGTCAAGTCGGGAAAGGTCGATGCCTACGTTGGCAGCACACCCACCCGTGTGCAGTTCCAGCTGATCAATGGGCACCATCAGTCCGCGTTCGGGCATACCGTTCACCGGTCTCGCAATGACGTCGGCACACACAATACCCAGGACCACGACCTTGCTGCTACTCACGACACACTCCTGATGGGCAGGCCGGCCGGAGGAGGCGACCTGCCTGCCCAATCAACTATTGCTTCTTACGCGTGCTGACGTCAACCGCCACGGCAATCAGCAGGACAACTCCCTTGACGACATACTGGTAAACCACCCCGAGGTTCATCAGGCTCATGCCGTTGTCCAGCGACGCCATGACCAGAGCACCAATGATGGCACCGAACACCGTACCCTCACCACCCATCGTCGAGGTGCCGCCAATGATGCAGGCCGCGATGACGTCCAGTTCCATGCCCGTTCCTGCCCCACCCGTTGCCGCATTTAGTCTGGAGGTATAGACAATACCGGCAATAGCGACCGCGAGGCCCTGAAGCACGAAAATCAGGAAGTTCGTCTTCTTGACGTTGATGCCCGAAAGTCGTGCGGCGTCCTTGTTGCCGCCGATGGCGTATACATACCGCCCAAACGTCATATTCTGTGAGACGAAACTGAAGATGAGAACCATCGCCATGACGATGAGAATGGCATACGGGATGCCGTGATAGAAGACCATAATGGAAAAGACTAGCGCGATGATGACAGACATGCTCACTTGTATCAACATCTGCTTGCGCGGGGATGAAACCGCAAATCCGTGTTTGATACGCCCTCTGCGGCTGTGCAGCGCCGAGATGTTGTACAGGATAATAGCGAGGATACCAATGAGAGCGCTGAAATCGTTGAAACCGGCAACCTTGATGAATAATTGAGGGAGATACCCCTGGCCAAACTGACGGAACAACTCACTGTTGGGACTGATAGTGTTGCCGCCGGTCACACCCAGGAGCCCGCCACGCATGATGAGCATCCCGGCCAGCGTAACAATAAACGCCGGGACGCCGACGTACGCCACCCAGTACCCTTGGAATAATCCGATGACTAAACCAAGGAGCAGCGTCACCGGGACGGCGAGCAGCGTCGGCCAACTCGCCTTGGTGATAAGGGTAGCGACCACAGCGCCGGTGAAGCCAACCGCGGATCCCACCGACAGATCGATGTGGCCTGCAACCATGACCAGCACCATTGTACACGCGACGATGGCAACGGTAGCCGACTGCAGGAACAAGTTCGACAGGTTCCTCGTACTTATGAAAATACCTTTCGTCAACACAGTAAAGATGCTCCACACGAGCAGTAGCGCAATGATCATCGTGTACTGCCGTACGTTGACACGCATCCAGTTACGCCAGTTGCCTCCCGGTGAGTTCTGCGGCTGTGTGACCGTCTTGGAGTTCACGTTCTCCATGGTTACTTACCTCCCGTTGCCAAGTACATGACCTTCTCCTGCGTGGCTTCCTTCCAGGAGAGGTCTCCAACCAGTCGACCCTTGTGCATGACCAGAATGCGGTCACTGATGCCGAGAATCTCAGGCAGCTCAGATGAAATCATGACGATACACACGTCCTGTTCCACGAGCTGGTTCATGATGTTATAGATCTCAATCTTGGCACCGACGTCGATACCGCGTGTCGGCTCATCCAGAAAGAGGACCTTGGGATGTGTCATCAGCCACTTCCCCACGACGACTTTCTGCTGATTGCCACCAGACAGGTTGCCCACTTTCTGTTCCACAGAGGGCGTCTTGATGGACAGATCCCCGACGTATTGCTCGGTGCGCCGGATCTCTTCGTTGCCGTCGATAACGCCGTTCTTCCACAGCTTCGCCATGCTGGCAAGCGTTATGTTGCCGCACAAATCCATCATGGCGATAAACCCATATCGTTTGCGGTCCTCGGACAGATAGGCCACACCCTTCTCAATGCAAGCACTGGGACTATTCGCAACCATCTTCTTGCCGTTCAACAGGAGTTCGCCAGTCCGTCCAACACCATAACTGCCAAAAATTGACATGGCCAGTTCGGTACGTCCGGCGCCCATGAGACCCGCGATGCCCAGAATCTCGCCCTTGCGAATACTGAAGCTGACGCCGTCGATGACTTTGCGCGTCGGAAGGTCCTTGTCATAGACCGTCCAATCCCTGACCTCGAGGACCGTTTCTCCGAGCGTATGCTCGACACGCGGAAAGCGCTGGGTGATCTCGCGTCCCACCATCAAGTTGATCATACGCTCCTCGGACATGTTCTTCACATCATCGGTCGCGATAGTTCTGCCATCTCGCAGGATGGTAACGCGATCGGCGATCTGAGCAACCTCCGAGATCTTGTGTGAAATATAGATACAGGACACTCCCTTGGCCCGAAGGTCACGGAGTATCTGCATGAGAGTCTCGGTCTCGGTTTCTGTGAGCGCTGCCGTCGGCTCATCGAGAATGAGCAGGCTCGCGTTCTTGGACACGGCTTTCGCAATCTCTACCAGCTGCTGCTCTCCAACGCCGAGGTCGATGATCTTGGTAAGCGGGTTACGATTCAGATGAACTTCGTGCAGCACCTTGCTTGCTGCAACAAACGTTGCGTCCCAATCGATAATGCCGTTCTTCTGAAACTCACTCCCGAGATAGATATTCTCTCGGATGCTCATCTGTTTCACAAGAGCAAGTTCCTGGAAGATGATAGCAATGCCGGCCTTCTCGCTGTCCCGCGTTCCGGTAAATTGCAGCTCCGCCCCATTGAACATCATCGCACCAGTGTATGACCCGAAAGGATACACCCCTGCCAGAACCTTCATCAGTGTAGACTTGCCGGCACCGTTTTCCCCAACCAGTGCATGGATTTCCCCTCGCTTCACGTTGAAGCTGACGTCATTGAGTGCCTTGACGCCTGGGAATTCCTTGGTGATATGGTTCATCTCAAGAATGAAGTCATCCATCCCTTCCACCTTCCATATTTCGCTGGGTCCTGCGCGCTCGATCGGCAGGGTTCCCGCACCTCCATGCCCTTCCAAAACTCACTGCGGGGAGCGGGCAAGCCCGCTCCCCGGTTCGTACAATGACTTCCTACTTGTAGACGTCAGCCTTCAGGAGGTATCCGCTAGCGATCAGCGTAGCGTCAATGTTCTCCTTAGTGACAGCGATGGGGACCAACAGGATAGAAGGCACATCCATTGTGCCGTTATTGACGGTCTGGGTAGCCTTGGCGAGAGGCTGGCCGGCAAACATCGTCTTGGCTGCTTCGACTGCAGCATCGCCAAGCATACGAGTGTCCTTGAAGACGGTCATACCCTGGGTACCCTTTACGATACGCTGAGCAGCGGCCAGTTCAGCGTCCTGACCGGTAATCGGAACCTTGCCGGCAAGACCCTGAGCGGCGAGCGCCTGGATGCAACCACCGGCTGTGCCGTCGTTCGGAGCAAGAATGCCCTGGATGTTGTTCTTGTTGGCCGTCAGCGCATTCTCCATGATCTTCTGTGCATTCTCGGGCTTCCACTCGACAACAGGCTGGTCGGCAACAATCTTAATGTCACCCTTGTCGACAAGAGGCTGGATGATACTCATGGCTCCCTGCTTGAAGAGCTTGGCATTGTTGTCGGTCGGGGCGCCGGAAAGAATAGCATAGTTGCCCTTTGGAACAGCAGTGGTCAGCCAAGTACCCTGGAGCACGCCGACTTGCACGTTATCAAATGAAATGTAGACGTCGTCGTTGGCAGTATTCATGACCAGGCGGTCATAGGAGATGACCTTGACGCCTGCGGCATGCGCCTTGTCGACGATCGTTGCGGCAGCAACAGCATCCTGCGGTGCAAGGATGAGGACGTTGATGCCCTGGGTGAAGAGGTTTTCGCATTGGCTTTCCTGCGTAGCGGCATCCATGTTGGCGATCTGTGTCAACAGCTCGATGCCCTGGTCAGCACAATCCTTGGTGATACGATCCTTGTCACGGACCCACCGCTCTTCCTGCAGCGTGGCAAGAGACAGGCCGATCTTCAGCTTCTGCGCCACGGGGGCGGGAGCAGGGGTGGGGGCAGCAGCAGTCTTGCACCCTGCGAGGACCGAGACGAACAGCATTACGGTAAGCAGTACGACGATTGCCCTAAACGTTCTCTTCATGAGCCATTCCTCCT
>NZ_QXIU01000212.1 GCF_003570935.1 Candidatus Cryosericum odellii | reverse complement strand
GTGCACCGCCTGGGCCTGAATGTCCCCGTCATCGCCATTCACACCGTGGATTATCCTTCGCCCGCGCGCCGTCCCGCTTACTCGGTCCTGGCCGACCGCAAGTTCGAGCTTGAACAGCTCAACAGTATGCGCCCCTGGGAGGACGCCCTCGACGACTGCCTGCTTCGGTACCGGGAAGAGCTGTTCCGTGGTTGAGGCTGCCATCCGCAGTCGTTTGGACGGCCAACAGCTGTCCATAGCAGTCAGTCGCGGTTACCAGGGAGATGCCTCATGAGAGTGTCGTTCGTCTTGCCGTTTCCCGCAGGGTGGCCTATGGGCGGCTACATCATGGTGTATGCCTATGCGGACTTCCTGGCATCGCGGGGGCATGACGTAACCGTCGTGCATCCGCTTTCCCTGGATGGAATGGACTACGACCAACCGTATGCTGTCCGCCGGGATGCTCAGATGAGGAGACGTGACTGGATGGCGCCGTGGTTCGCTTTCAAAGCCAACCCCACGAGGGTCATGATCCCAAGGGTCGATGCGCGGCATATGCCTGACGCAGACGCAGTCGTAGCTACAGCATGGCAGACGGCTGGTGCAGTGAATTTGTTGGCTCAGGAGAAGGGAGTGAAGTTCTATTTCGTCCAGGGCCTTGAGACCTGGGCAGGGCCATCCGAGCGAGTTCTGCAAACATACCGGCTCGGGCTCACGAACATCGTCGTATCCCGCTGGCTAGAGGAAGAGCTGACGCACCTGGGTGCCCCTGTTGCAGCCGTTGTGCCCAATGGCATCGACATCGACTTCTTCTCCCAGTCTTCACCTGGTCTCGTGCGAAATCCACAAAGGGTGGCATGGGTTTACACTGGTGGACCATTCAAGGGTGGTACGTGTGCTATCGAAGCCTTGAGCAAGGCGCGGTTGCTTCATCCGGAATTGGATGCAGTTGTCTGGGGCACGGGGGCACGGCCCAGTTGTCTCCCAGATTGGATCCAGTATCACGAAAATCCGCTGCGGACTGCAATCAGAGATATGCTGCATTCAAGCGGGATCTTTCTGAGTTCCAGCCGGTCAGAGGGGTTTGGCTTGCCCGGGCTGGAGGCTATGGCTGCCGGCTGTGCCGTCGTGACGACGGACAGCGGCGGTGTTCGTGACTACGCGCATCATCGCCAAACTGCGTTGGTCGTTCCCCCAGATGACCCAGATGCACTATCCTCCGCTCTTGTTCAAATGCTCTCAGACAGAACGCTGCGTGATGAGCTGGCACAACATGGACTAGTCGAGGCAGCCAGGTTCAACCTTGCTGATACAGCAGAGCTGTTCGAACAGGCACTCCTGACTGGGGTGGCCCACAAGGATCATGCCGCATGAGTGAAACAGTTCTTGTCACCGGCGGCTGTGGCTTCATCGGCTCCTGCTTTGTCCTCCAGCAGATGCAGCAGCATCCCGATATCCGCCTCATCAACCTTGACGCGCTGACGTATGCCGGCAACCCCGACAATGTCAAAGAGGTCACAGGCGACCCGCACTATACCTTCGTGCAGGCCGACGTCGCCGACCGTCCCGCCGTGGAGGCCGTGTTCCGGGAGTATCATCCCACGAAGGTTGTTCACTTTGCTGCCGAGTCCCACGTGGACCGCAGCATCGACGGCCCCGACGTCTTCGTGCGCACCAACGTCCTGGGCACCCAGGTTATGCTGGACGTGGCCCGGAAGCAGTGGCAGCAGGACGCCTGCATGGACACTGCCCGCTTCCTCTACATCAGCACCGACGAGGTATATGGTGACCTCCCCATCGAGAGCACCGAGAAGTTCACCGAACACTCTCCCATCAAACCCAGCAGTCCCTACAGCGTTGCCAAGGCAGCGGGCGACCTGATGGCCCAGGCCTACCACCGCACGTATGGCATGCCCACCCTGATCACCCGCAGCTCCAACAACTACGGTCCCCGCCAGTATCCCGAGAAGCTCATCCCGCTCACGATCAAGAAAGCCCTGGCAGGGGAACCCATCCCCGTCTACGGCGACGGCCTCAACGTTCGCGACTGGCTGTACGTCGAAGACAACTGCCGTGCCATCGACGCCGTCCTGCACAAGGGTGCCCCTGGTGCCATCTACAACGTCGGTGGGAACAACGAGTTGAGCAACATCGACCTCATCCACCTGCTTCTCCACCTCCTTGCCGAGCAGACCGGCAAACCCGAAGAGGACTACACCAAGCTCATCACCTTCGTCCCCGACCGTCCTGGACACGACCGGAGATACGCGCTGGATAGCACTGCTCTGTCTCACGCAACCGGCTGGAGTGCAATTCGTAGTATGTCTCCTCTCGTGAATACGCTCGACTGGTACGTTCTGTAAGTAAATTGAACCCCCCGATGAGGAATTTGTCGACTGAGGGAGGTTGTCAGGAGCGATGGACACCGAGATCAAGAGAGTTGCCGTGGTGATTGTCAACTGGAAGGGATGGAAAGACACGGTCGTCTGCCTGGAAAGCCTCGATGAACTCACCGTTCGTCCAACTGACGTAATTCTTGTGGATAATGGTTCCTCGGACGGGTCGGCTGAGCACCTTGCTGATTGGCTCCAGAAGCATGGGAAAAGTCTCGGGACGAGATATGTCTTGCTGAGACTGCCCACAAATTGCGGATTTGCTGCGGCCAACAATGCTGGAATCAGGTACCTGGAGGCCGGCGGACAGCATATCGACTATTACTGGTTCCTCAACAATGACACGCGCGTCGACAAGAACGCACTCGCAGGCCTGCTGGAAAGAAGTAGTCGTCCGGACAGGGTTGGCATCTACGGATCGGTCATCCTTGACGAGCGAGAACCGCATATTGTGCAGACGCTGGGGGGAGCTCACTATGAGGCCTTCACGGCGCAGGCTCGTCACATTGGCGGAGGAAGAGCATGCACCGACGTGTGGAATTCTGCGGATATCGAGCCACAATTATCATATATCTATGGTGCATCCATGTTCGTTTCTCATGAGTTTGTTGCGCAGATAGGCCTGATGTGTGAGGACTACTTTCTCTATGACGAAGAACTGGACTGGGCTCTCAGGGGCAAGGCAAAAGGCTTCACGCCTGGTTTTGCTGATTCGAGCATTGTCTACCACAAGGGTGGTGCCTCGTTTGCCCAGGCTCGTGCAACAGATGGTAGCAACTACGTCAGCGACTACTATCTGGTGAGAGGAGCAGTGGTCACTACGTGGCGATGGTATCCGTGGGCTCTTCCATCTGTGCTGTTCATGCGTTGGAGGGAGCTTTTTGTGCGGCTCTTTCACGGTCAACGGCTCAGCGCCAGAGCGACGGCACTTGCCCTGTTGATGCCTTGGCGCTTGCTACTGCCCGATGATCTCAGAGCTCTTGTCGAGAGGGGCAGAGCAGATGTCTAGAGTCTCGGTCCGGCAACAAGGAGTTGTGAAGATGCCAGGAACTCCGACTTATCCAAAGGAGTCGCATACACTCGCGCTGATCTATGAAGCCCTTGTTGCGAGTGAGGACATGGCGGCTCGCTGTCACACCGATCAGCTCACAGCAGGCTTCGCTGAGCCTCGGCTGCATCACTTGACCAAGGCGCTGAATCGATTGGCGGCCGTCGCTGGGGTTCATGTCGCTCGGACATCATACATGGATGCAGTCGAGTCATTCCGCTATGATCTGTTCAGCAAATGGACGAGCGTTGGCATGGTTCGGTCAGCTCTCCAGGACCCTGCAGCATTTGACCCAGCGTACGCAAGTCTCCAGGACGACGCCTCCCGGGCGTTGTTTGATTGGTTCGTGCATGTTCGTGTTGCCTATGCGACGATAGGCGAGCAGGCTCTCACGCTCTATCCAGCGCCTATTGGTCGTGAGGATTATGCCAAGGTTATCCTGTCGCTGGGAAAACGCACACCGGAGGGCTATCGTGTAGGTAGGTGGATCATCGATTCGGATCCTGTGGCTATCATCGACAGTATGCTGCGTGAACAATACTGCCTGCCTGGGATTGTAGAGCCCCAACATGGGGATGTCGTCTTGGACATTGGAGCCTATAAGGGGGAGACAGCTCTCTGGTTCGCCGATAGGGCGGGCCCTGAAGGATGTGTCCTTGCTTTGGAACCCGACTTGCAGACGGGCGTGGTACTCAGGCGGAACATAGAGCGAAACCTATCGGCTACGATGGCTCCAATACGTGTTCTACCGTATGCAGCTGGTGCCCACGAGGGGCCGGCCCGGTTCATTGTGACTGCGGATAGTTCCTCCACTCTTGGCATCGAGGGTGACATAACAGTGGCCATGACGACTGTCGATGCCATGATTGTGGAACAACACTTGAGCCGAGTCGACTTCATCAAGATGGATATCGAGGGAGGGGAGGTGGATGCCTTGAGAGGCGCCGAGGAAACCCTGAAGAAATTCACGCCCCGACTTGCCATCTCGGTCTACCATCGCCCTCATGACCTGCCGGACATCGTCAAGCTCATACTACGGGCTTGCCCCGACTATCGCCTGTATCTGTCGCACAAGTCGCCAGGGCTGGCGGAAACAGTGCTATTTGCGAAACGAGGCGATTCTTCTTGAACAGTCATGAAGTCAGAGACAAAGTGCGTGGTCGCACTGTGCCGATGCGCGTGCTGATGGTGACGAGCAACTGGATCTATGGGGGCCGGGAACGGGTTGTCAAGCTTCTCTGCGAAGGTTTCCGGGAATTGCTGGGCTGGGATGTGACTCTTGTGGTAGCGCGGCGCCGTGACGCTAGTGCGGCCGTTTCTCCAGAGCAGTTTCCAGAGCCACAAGGGACTCCGGTTCGGTGGCTGGAGACCGATCGACTGAGGGGAGTTGTGTTCCCGCTCGGGCGCATGATGCGCGAGCTGCGCCCCGATGTCGTGTTCTGGCATGCGGATGTCCAAGCGTTTCCTTACTATTGGCTGGCCTCTGTCTTAGCAGGGTGCACCAGTCGGGTCGTGGCTGTGTATCATGGTATCTTACCGATCCTTGGCACATCGGTGCGGTTCAGGGTGGGTGAGCGATTGAGGAGCACGATTGCTAGGATGGCTCCTGTGAGCGTTGCTGTATCGGAAGGTACCGCGTCAGCAGTACGAACGCGTTTTCGGCTCAGCCCAGATGCAGTACACGTTATCCAGAATCCCGTTGATGCACCGGATATTCGCGCCAGAGCAGCAGGATGTGAACCGGAGGAACTAGTAGCGAAGCATCCCGTAGTCCTAGTTGTAGCTCGTCTGTCCCCTCCGAAGGATTGGGAAACCCTCGTTGGAGCTTTCAGAACAGTAGCCACTGCAACGTGTGCAACCCTCTGCATTGTAGGGGAGGGGGAAGAGCGTGAGCACATCATCCAACTGGCCCGAGATGCCGGAATTACGGACCGCGTCATTTTGGCAGGGAATCGGCCAAACCCGTACGAGTACATGGCGCATGCCGACGCGTTTGTGTTATGCAGCCACTACGAGGGGTTTGGCATGGTACTACTGGAAGCGATGGCATGCGGAGTGCCGGTCGTGGCCACAGACTGCGAATCCGGCCCGCGTGAGGTGATCACTCACGGTCAGAATGGGTTGCTGGTGGCGCCGGAAGACCCTGCGGCACTGGCAGAGGGTATCTTGGCAGTCCTGACTGACGCAGATTTGGCGCAGCGGCTTCGACAAGGTGGTCTGAAGCGGGCAGGCGAGTTTAATTTGCATGATGCAGTCGAAGCCTATCGTCAGATAACAGAGCGCGTGTGCGGGTGGTCCCAGTGAGAGTGAACGCCTTCAGGATGCATGAATAGGAGAGAATTCGCGCCATCCGGCAGCCGTGCCAACCAACTATCCATCACGATGGTCACGGCAAACTGGATGTACAGCGGCTTGGAGCGCGTGGTCACCTGTCTGCTGAAGGAACTTCCAGTTGCATATCCGTGTACGGTGTCTCTCACCATCGCAGGCAGAACTATGCCTGACGGTCGGCACTCGGCTCAGCACTTTCCGTTGCCTGAGACCATTCCCATCGTGCACATCGAGCGAGCGCGACTCCACAATATCATTATTCCTCTGGCGCGCTGCCTTAAGACAGCTAGCCCCGACGTCATATTTTGTAATGTAGAGCCCGAGGCGCTGGTGTTCTACTGGCTGGCTGCAGTGCTGGCTGGAAAGAGGCGTGCGCTCGTCGCGGTGCATCACGAGCCGGTCAGAGAGGGAAGACGTACAGTGAAGGGACGCATCGCTGCGAGTCTTACGAGAATGGTTGTTCGAAACATCCCCCTGCATGTTGCCGTGTCTCATGGTGTGGCCGCAGCAGTGGCCAGAAGCTTGAACGTGCCTGAGTCGCACATCAGAACCATCTACAACCCGTTTGACCCCAGCGAAGTACAAGAGGCTACGGAGAAGCAGGAACCTTCAGAGCTAGTTGGAAACCACCCCGTCGTGCTGACTGTCGCCAGGCTCATGCCGCCGAAAGACTTTGAGACACTCATCAGAGCCTTTGACTATGTGACTCGTCGATTGCCTGCTTTCCTCTGTATCGTGGGCGAGGGGCCGGGGAAGTCAGGCATCGAAGCGCTCGTGCACGACCTGGATCTCGAAGGGAGAGTCTTGCTGAGTGGGTTCAGCACTGAGCCATATGCATACATGAAACATAGTCAGGTTTTCGTTCTATCGAGCTTCAGCGAAGGCTTCTCGATGGTCCTGCTTGAAGCGATGGCGTGCGGCCTTCCGGTAGTGGCGACGGATTGCGACTGGGGTCCTCGCGAAATTGTCACAAATGGAGTGGACGGACTCCTTGTACCGCCACAGGAACCGGAACTCATGGGACGGGCTATTCTTGCACTACTCGAAGATCGTGACATGGCTATACGACTGGCGAAGGCGGGTACGGTGCGTGCACATGGGTTTGCGGTTGATGATGCAGTGAAAGCCTACCATGATGCGGCGATGGAATGTGTCAGGTCAAAGAAGTGAGAAACAACGGGGCCGACGTGACTTCTTCTGACGTGTCAATTGTCCTTGCTACCCACAACGGCGTCCGCTGGCTGCCAGACCTTCTGACCAGCCTTGGTCGGCAGACCCTCGCGCCTGCGAGGTTGTCCATCCTGGACGACGCATCAACGGACGGCACTTGGGAGCTCGTCCGCGACGCTGCCATGCCCGCAGGGCAGACCGTGGTCGGCCGGCAGGAGTCCAACGTGGGTGCGGTCCGAACGTTTGAGCGCCTGCTATCGATGGTAGACACTGAGTACTTCGCACTGTGCGATCAGGACGACGTGTGGTTGCCGGACAAGCTCGAGAAGTCATTGTCGCTGCTTGAGTCGAGTGGCGCAGACCTGGTCTACACTGATCTGAGGGTGGTGCGCGAGGACCTCAGTGAACTTGCTCCATCCATGTGGCGCCTGAGCAACATTGTGTCGGTCGCGGGGCGAGCGCTGATCCCGCTCATCCTCAAGAACAGCATCACGGGCTGTACGGTCGTCGGCAGAACGTCAATGCTGAAGAAGGCGCTGCCCTTTCCTCCGGGCATCCCCATGCACGACTGGTGGCTGGGACTGGTGGCCGCTTGTGGCAACGGTGTCGCTCCCCTGCCTGAGGTGACTGTTCTGTACCGTCAGCATGGTGGCAGCGAGGTGGGCGCGGCACGCTTCGGATATCGCGGCCTGCGGTCGCGGCTTGACCGCGGAGGCACGATGCTCGGCACGTACCTGCGGGACCGCCTCGACGCTCGCTTGGCTCTCATCGACGGTTTGCAGGAGCGTGGGCTGATGAGCAGGCAATCCTTCCTTACATGGTTCTACCGAAGGACACCACTCGTGCGATTCCTGTTGAACCTGGTGTACCTGTTCTACACGGCCACGCACGCTCGTGTGCTCGGGTTTCGCAACCTCGTGGTCGACTGGTTCCTGACCTGTCTTCCGCTGGGTTCGTCCCGCAAGGGGGTTACTGCATGAGTATGCGCGTCGCTCTCGTGATCCTGACGCTGAATGCAGCAGCGTCGGCATCGAGCGTGGTCGAGGCAGTCCGGTCGCAGCGCTTGCAGCCTTACGTCTGGTTGGTGCTGGATTCGGGATCGTCCGACGGCACGGTTGAGGTCTTCAGGCAGGCGGGTGCCGATGTGGTGACGGTGGATAGAGCCCGGTTCGATCACGGAGCGACACGGCAGATGGCGATCGATCGGTTGGATGGTGTGAACATCGTCGTGTTCATGACTCAGGATGCCGTGCTTGCGGACCCCGACGCGCTGGGTACTCTGGTCACGTGCCTGGACGACCCGCTGATCGGCGCTGCATATGGCCGGCAGGTGCCACGGGAGGG
>NZ_QXIU01000211.1:19843-24909 GCF_003570935.1 Candidatus Cryosericum odellii | reverse complement strand
CAATAATGCGAGATGTTTGAGAGAATCTCTTGATGCTATAGTTAACGAAACATATTCAAATAGAGAGATTATTGTTTCCGGTAATGCCTCTACAGATGATACAAAAGAGATTGCCGATGAATATGTAAAGAAGGTATGGAGTAAGATATGAGGGAGGGACTGCATTGAAAGTCATTGTCTTGGCCGGAGGCCGCGGTACACGGCTGTGGCCGATGTCGCGCGAACTTTACTCGAAGCAATTCCTACGCCTACCGGGCAGTAGCGAATCCCTGCTGGCCAGCGCGTATGTCCGCGCGCAGGTACTGGTTCAGCCCGAAGACATCATAACCGTGACCAGTCAAGATTTCGCGTTCTTTGTCAAGGATACCTTTCAGGAGGTCACTGGTCAGGATCCCCTGCATGTCATCTGCGAGCCTGTCAGCCGCAACACGGCACCTGCCATCGGCTTGGCTCTCGCGTATGCCAGGGACAAGCTGCATGTTCCACCTGACGAGCCGTTCTTGGTCATGACGTCCGACCATGTCATTCAGCCAGTGAGTGCGTTTGCTGGGTACGTGAAGCAGGGAGAACAGGCCGCGCAGAGTGGCTACCTGGTAACCTTCGGTGTCAAGCCGACCGGTCCCGAGACAGGCTATGGCTACGTCCAAGCGGGTGATAGCTTGAGCGATGGTGTCCTGAAAGCTGTGCGGTTTGTCGAGAAGCCAGATGCAGTGACAGCCCAAAGGTATGTTGCGTCGGGCGACTACTTCTGGAACTCCGGCATGTTCTGTTTCACGGCACGGGACATGATGGCAGCTCTTGCCGAACACCAGCCAGCAATAGCACAACTACTTGAGGGTGGATTCGACACAACCATCGGCCACTTCGGTGACATGCCCTCGATTTCCATCGACTACGCAGTCATGGAGAAAGCACTTCATGTGGCAGTTGTCCCCATGGATCTGACATGGAACGATGTTGGCAGCTGGGATGCTGTCTATGCCATCACGAACAAGGATGCTGATGGCAATGCTCTCAGTGGTGATGTTGTTGCTCTTGATACCACAGGCTCACTGGTTGTCTCGCGCAAACGGCTAGTCACAACGATCGGTGTCAAGGACTTGAGTATCATTGAGACAGATGACGCTATTCTCGTGGCGCAGAGGGGAAGCAGTCAACACGTGAAGGTACTCCTTGAGACACTCAAAGCCAGTGGTCGGCGTGAGGTTCACGAGCACACGACAACCATACGTCCGTGGGGCACCTACCGGATCCTGGAAGAGAGCAGCAGGTTCAAGATCAAGAGCATCGTCGTGAACGTCGGCGCGGTGCTCAGCCTGCAGCGCCACATTCATCGGACTGAACACTGGGTTGTCATTCATGGTACAGCTCAGGTGACCATTGGAGAGAAGACGTTCTTTGTCCACGAGGGTGAAAGTACCTTCGTGCCCAAGACGACCTTGCACCGTCTGGGCAACCCTGGCAAAGTCCCGTTGGAGATCATTGAGGTTCAGAATGGTGAGTATGTTGGAGAAGATGACATCGAGAGAGTCGAGGACGTGTATGGCCGCACGAAAGGTGTGGAGGGAGAGACACGACAATGAAGAAAGCACTGATTACTGGTATCACCGGCCAGGACGGTTCGTACCTCGCCGAGTTCCTGCTCAGCAAGGGGTACGAGGTTCACGGCATCAAGAGGAGGAGCAGCTCGTACAATTCCTCCCGCATCGATCATATCTACCAGGATCCGCATTATGCCAATACCCATTTCTTCATGCACTACGGTGACATGACCGATGCCAGCAACCTGCTTGCCATCATGGCTGAGGTGCGTCCCGACGAGGTGTACAACCTGGCAGCGCAGTCCCATGTTGCTGTGTCGTTTGAGACGCCCGAGTATACAGGCAACTCGGACGGACTTGGGACACTGCGACTTCTTGAGGCAATCCGTGCAGCTGGTCTGACCAATACTACCCGATTCTACCAGGCCTCGACCTCGGAACTCTTTGGAGGTCTGCCTGCAACAGCACCACAGTCCGAATCGACACCCTTCACACCCCGGTCTCCCTATGCCGTGGCAAAATTGTATGCTTACTGGATTGTCGCCAATTACCGGGAAGCATACCACATGTATACTTGCAACGGTATCCTGTTCAACCACGAGTCTCCCAGGAGGGGCGAGACGTTTGTTACGCGCAAGGTGACCATGGCGGTGGCTCGTATCGTCAAAGGTTTGCAGGACTGCGTGTATCTCGGTAACCTCGATGCAAAGAGGGATTGGGGATATGCGAGGGAATACGTGCAGGCGATGTGGCTCGTGCTGCAGCAGAATACTCCTGATGATTACGTAATTGCGACCGGCGAGACTCATACCGTGCGCGAGTTCGTGGAAGTGGCATTCAAGCGGGCCGGTATCACCTTGGCGTGGCAGGGTCAAGGTGCCGAGGAGTGCGGACTCGACACAGGTTCGGGAAAGGTCGTCGTTCGCATCGATCCCCGCTACTATCGCCCGACCGAGGTCGACGTCCTGCAGGGTAACGCATCCAAGGCAGCCGTCAAACTTGGTTGGCATCCCGTGACGACCTTTCATGCGCTGGTCGATCTGATGGTGGACGCTGACCTGTCCATGCTCGGCGATGGCCATGATCACGATTGTTATACTGGAGACAGCATCCTGAAGGAGACGAAGTAGCTATGCTCGATCTCAGCAACAAGCAGATTGTTGTCACAGGTGGCAAGGGCTTCCTCGGTACTCACCTCGTCAAGAAGCTGAGGGAACGCGGTGCGACAAAGGTCGTCCCACTTGCGCACCGTGACTATGATCTCCGTGACCGTGCCCAGGTACAACGCATGTTTGACGATCTGCATCCCGAGGTCATCATCCACCTTGCAGCCGTCGTGGGCGGCATTGGTGCCAACCGTTTGTACCCCGGTTCCTTCTTTTACGACAACGCCATCATGGGCATTCAGCTCATCGAAGAAGCAAGGCTTCACGCTATCGAAAAGTTCGTTCAGGTGGGCACCATCTGCGCCTACCCCAAGTTCACCCCAGTCCCCTTCAAGGAGGAGGACCTCTGGAATGGGTACCCCGAGGAGACCAATGCTCCCTATGGCCTGGCCAAGAAGATGCTGCTTGTCCAGTTGCAGGCATACCGGCAGGAGTATGACTTCGACGGCATCTACCTCCTGCCCGTCAACCTCTATGGACCCGGGGACAACGATGACCTTGTCACCTCTCATGTCATCCCTGCGATGATCCGGAAGTTCAAGGAGGCCAAGGAACAGAACCTCCCCACCGTTACCCTCTGGGGCGATGGATCCCCGACGCGGGAGTTCCTCTATGTCGAGGATGCCGCCGAAGGCATCGTGCTGGCTACGGAGCGGTATGACAAACCTGAACCCGTCAACCTTGGGTCGGGACAAGAGATCTCCATCAAGGACCTCGCTGATCTCATTAAGCGACTGACGGGCTACCAGGGAGCGATCATCTGGGACACCACCAAGCCCAATGGTCAGCCTCGGAGACTGCTCGATGTCAGCAGAGCCGAACGAGAATTCGAGTTCAAAGCGAGCAGTTCACTGTCTGACAGATTGGCAGCTATGATTGGGGTCAAATAAGTCATGAGCAGGCTATTCCGAGACAGTCTTCGCTCTCACAAGCGCTGGGGAAGCATCCCTAAACAGCGTGAGTGCAATTCCGGAAGGAGAGCTGACCATGATTGTAGCCAGTACACCCAATGACGTGTCCGCCCATAACCCGCTGGATTTTCTCAGTTACGCCGCCTAAAGAGGAGGGTATCGCGTCACCATGACAATGAAGATATGGAATGATAAGGAGGACGCTAGGTATCGTCTGGCCTCTCCTATCCGGCAAGGACCAATGCTGGTCCGATGCTATGGTTGTGAACGGCTGGATCCATCTAACTGTCTCAAGTGGCGAGAGGATACACTCCACACCGCAGTCCTTTTTGACGGAATCGGGATGGTGGACTACTCTCACCGGTACCACGGTGTTGCCACGGCAGGTGCTTACTGACGTGCTTCACGTACAGCACTTTAGTAGAGAGTTCTTACATATCGTCGCCCTCATCTCCTATCTGGCGTCGCTGCGTGTTCCTCGAGTATTGTTTTCCGGTCGAGTTCTCATTCAAGTTGTAGGAGGTCTAGCATGAAAGGCATTGTTCTTGCAGGTGGTACCGGCTCCCGTCTGTCACCCCTGACGGCGGTGACCAACAAGCACCTCTTGCCCGTGGGCAAGTATCCCATGGTGTTTCATCCTATTGCACGCCTCAAGCAGGCGGGCATCAAAGATATTCTTGTTGTCACCGGGCGCGATCATATGGGGGATGTCATGGAGCTCCTAGGCAGCGGCCATGACTTTGGCCTGGACTTCACCTACAAAGTGCAGGATCAGGCAGGCGGCATCGCCGAAGCACTGGGACTTGCGCGCGGCTTCTGCTCTGGCGACAGCTGCTGTGTCATTCTGGGAGACAACATCTTCCAAGACGATCTCACACCGTCCGTCGCAGTCTTCCAGCGCCAAGGGCGGGGTGCACGTGTCCTCCTCAAAGAGGTGCAAGACCCCGGGCGTTTTGGTGTGGCTGAGTTGTCCCAGGACGGGCACATTGTTAGTATCGAGGAGAAGCCGGCCAACCCCAAGAGCAACCTGGCCGTCACCGGCATTTACATGTATGATGCTCAGGTCTTCGATATCGTTCCGACCCTGGTCCCGTCTCATCGTGGCGAATTGGAGATCACGGATATCAACAATGCGTACATTCGCGCCGGCACCATGACGTACGATGTCTTGCAGGGTTGGTGGACGGATGCCGGCACTTTCCCCTCGCTGCGCACAGCCAATGATCTGGCGCAGAACATTGAGCTTGGTCTCGACGAGACAAGAGAGGGAACATCATGAGTAAGTTTACCTTTGAACCGTTGGCTGTCCCGGACCTGATCGTCATCAAACCGACTGTGCACGGTGACACACGGGGATTCTTCCTCGAGACCTACCGTGCAGACGAGTTTGCGGCAGCTGGTATCATGAACACCTTTCTGCAGGACAACCATTCGCATTCGACCCAGGG
>NZ_QXIU01000211.1:19353-19786 GCF_003570935.1 Candidatus Cryosericum odellii | reverse complement strand
TCCCCGGAGGTCGATGTCGAGTATCAGTGCGATGAATACTACCATCCTGAGGACGAAGGTGGCCTGCTATGGAATGACCCCACCGTGGGTATCGTATGGCCTCTTCCTGTCGGCTCCATGCCTCTCTTGTCCGGCAAGGACCAGCAGTGGCTCACTCTGGCAGAGGGGAAAGAGAGATGAGCGCGGTGAAACTTCTTGTTGTCGGTGCCGATGGTCAGCTTGGCAGTGACGTCGTCCGTCTCCTGTCCCCCACCGTGGACGTGACCGCTCGCGTCATGGACGAGCTGGATGTCACCGACCGTGCCGCTCTGCGGGAAGTAATAGAGGCCTCCCACCCCGAGGTCGTGGTCAACTGTGCAGCCTATACCGCTGTGGACCGGGCTGAGACGGAACAGGATGCGGCGTACCGCGTCAACGTCCTGGGCGCCCGCAA
>NZ_QXIU01000211.1:0-19306 GCF_003570935.1 Candidatus Cryosericum odellii | reverse complement strand
CCGCACGGTCCTGCGCCTTTCCCGTGAGAAGGACGAGCTGCGCATCGTGGATGACCAGGTTGGCAGTCCCACCTTCACCGAGGATGTCGTCCATCAGCTCTGGACAGCTATCGAGGACGGCTGTTCCGGGACGTACCACTGCGTGAACGCGGGGCAGGCCAGCTGGCATACCTTCGCCACCCGCATCGTGCACCGTCTGGGCCTGAATGTTCCCGTCATAGCCATTCACACTGTGGATTACCCTGCACCTGCGCGCCGGCCTGCCTACTCGGTCCTGGCCAACCGCAAGTTCGAACTCGAACAGCTGAACGGCATGCGTCCCTGGGAAGACGCCCTCGACGACTGCCTCCTGCGGTACCACGAGGTATTGTCCCATGACTGAGACCATGCTTGTCACCGGAGGCTGCGGCTTCATCGGCTCCTGTTTTGTCCTCCAGCAGATGCACCAGTACCCAGACATTCATCTCGTCAACCTCGACATGCTGACCTATGCGGGCAACCCCGACAATGTCAAAGAGATCGCAGATGATCCCCGCTATACCTTCGTGCAGGCTGATGTGGCCGACCGTCCCGCTGTGGAGGCGGTGTTCCGGGAGTACCATCCTACCCTGGTTGTCCACTTCGCCGCCGAGTCACACGTGGACCGCAGCATCGACGGTCCTGACGTCTTCGTACGTACCAACGTCCTGGGCACGCAGGTCCTGCTCGACGTGGCCCGCAAGCAGTGGCAGGAAGATGCCTACATGGACACTGCCCGCTTCCTCTATATCAGTACGGACGAGGTGTACGGCGACCTCCCGATCGAGAGCACCGCGAAGTTCACCGAGGACTCTCCCCTGCACCCCAGCAGTCCCTACAGCGTCTCCAAGGCAGCAGGTGACCTGATGGCCCTGGCCTATCACCGCACGTACGGCATGCTCACGCTGATCACCCGCAGTTCCAACAACTACGGTCCCCGCCAGTACCCCGAGAAGCTCATCCCTCTCACCATCAAGAAAGCCCTGGCCGGTGAACCCATCCCCGTGTATGGCGACGGCCTCAACGTCCGTGACTGGCTGTACGTCGAGGACAATTGCCACGCCATCGACGCCGTCCTGCACCATGGTACCCCCGGTCAGGTCTACAACGTCGGTGGTGACAACGAGCTCAGCAACATCGACCTCATCCACCTGCTCCTCCACGCCCTCGCCCAGCAGACCGGCAAACCCGAACAGGACTACACCAAGCTCATCACCTTCGTCCCCGACCGTCCCGGCCATGATCGAAGATACGCGCTGAACAGCTGCAAGCTGAGCACCAGCTTAGACTGGACAGCAGGCTCACCATTCATGGATTCGCTGATGCAGTCTGTTTCGTGGCTGCGAGGTTCTTGGTGAAAAAGACCCAACATGTCATGGGAAGTCATGATCAGCCTGCCTGTGCAGGAGTCAGCGGATTCCGGGAGGCCGTGACGCAGGGGGCGCAGTACGTCTGGATTCTGAATAATGACACAGTGGTAGACTGTCGTGCACTCGGCTATCTGGTTGAGCGCATGAGTCTCGACCATACCATCGGTTTGTGCGGCTGCACCTTGCTGGAGTATCTTGATCCACATTTGGTGCAAGCTGCTTCTGGCGCTCACTATGATTACCGTACAACTCGGACAAAGAATTGTGGACGGGGGTTAACCGCAAACGCGCGGCTGGATACTTGTAGGGTCGAGAAATCAATAACCTATGTTGCGGGGGCAAGTGTGATGGCGATCAGAGCTTATTTGCAGGACGTTGGACTGATGAACGAGTGCTATTTCTTGTATTTTGAGGAACTAGATTGGGCGATATGGGGAAAGCGGCGAGGGTTTCAACTCGGGTATGCCAGTGATGCCCTCGTATACCATAAACAAGGTGCTTCTACTGGATCCAAAGAGAGTAATCTGCTGCCACTACCCTGTGCTCAATACTTCTACGCTCGTAACCTCCTGTTGATGACCGCCTCGTTCTATCGGCCGTGGTACTTCCTGATCTGGATGAAGATTATGGGAACTGCAGTGAAGTACTTCTTGATGGGTCACTTGGTACTAGCTAAGGCTACTTGCCTAGGAGTCCTCAATCTTGGATTGGCCGAAGATCTAGATCACGTTCGGGATCGACTCAGCAGTGATGGTTCACCTGTCCGTGGACGTCAAACAGGTTGGAGAAACTGAGATGCTTTGTCAAGACACGCCGTCTCCAAATTCCGTCAGCCTGTTGCTTGCATGCCACAACGGAGCGCCTTGGCTGAGACAACTGTGGAGCGGACTGAGCAGCGACATCTGGGACTACAATAAACGGATGTTGGCGGAGAATCATGCCTGATATACTTGGTAAGCACAGAGTGGTCTTGGTCGCTCCAGTTGTCGGTCATGTTGGTGTCACCACACATGTCAAATCCCTGGCTCTAGGGCTTCAACGTATGAACATACTGGTGGGCGTTGTATGCCCGGGGGAGGGATGGCTTTCGCGCGAACTCCGCTCGAGAGGGGTCCCGGTTGAAACCATGAACATGTCTCCTCAGCTAGGGAAAGCAGCACGGATGATGGTAGGGTCTTTGCGCTATGCTCATCGTTTGCCACGTGGGACCATAATTCACGTGCACGGACGTCTCTGCCTACTCGCTCAGTTGCTTGTTCTCATCTTAATGCCATATGTGCCTATTGTTGTCACCGTGCATGCGCTGCTGCCTCGGGAACACCATGGCAGGGCCGGCCTGCTGAACGCTCTTGAGAGGTGGTGCCTACGACGGGCCGACGCAGTAATATGCGTTTCTCATGCAGTTGAAAACGACTATCGGTCGCTGTGCAAACCAGACCAACATCAAGCAGTCTGCACGGTGCTGAACTGGTTGGACGAAAACCCTCAGGTCGCTGCTAATGGAAGAGCTGACAGCATCTTGACATGTAGCTATCGAGAATCGAAAGACATCGACAGCTGCAGACAGCACAAGTTTAGGGTGTGCTTCGTTGGGCGTCTTGCCGCTGAGAAGGGGCCTGACGTGCTCATCGATGCGGTGTCGCTCGTCGCGCAGCGTGGCAGATCAGTATCGTGTACGTTGTTTGGTGCTGGCCCCCTGCGGCCATCGCTCGAACGCAGAGTCCAAGAGCTGGAGCTTTCGTCCGTTGTCGCTTTCATGGGCCAAGATGACGAAGGACCTGCTCGTATGAGCGAATACGATTGTGTTGTGGTCCCGAGCAGGAGCGAGGCGTTCGGCCTTGTCTTGCTCGAGGCGTTCGATGCTGGCGTGCCAGCAATTGCTTCTAGACTACCCGGTATCACCGAGGTCGTCGGTGATGAGTGTGCCATACTGGTAGCGCCGGGGGATGCGTGCGAACTGGCTGATGCTGTTGAGTTTCTTATGGATCGTCCAGACGAGAGTACTCGCCATGTGGCTCTGGCGCGAGAGCGGCTCGCGCGCGGGTTTCGGCTAGACAAGGGCCGGATGAGAAGTATGCGTTTATGCTATCTGCTCGCATGTTCGCACAGTGCAGGACTCAGAGTGGACAACAGTGCCGACAGCGTTTGCTGAGGAATTGGACGCAGTGGACAGACTGAGTGTTCTTGCTGCGACTCGTTATGGTCCCCTTGGCGCTAGCAGCCGTATGCGCATATACCAATATGTTGACGCATTGGCCGAGTTCGGGGTAGACTTGCGAGTCTCGGAGTTGATAGACGATCGCGCGGTTGCGTTCTTCTATCAGCACGGCTGGCGGCCCGTGGGACCGCGCATCCGCAGCTACGCCAAGAGAATTGTGCTGGTGTGGCGTGAACAGAATGCCAGCATCCTCTGGGTTGAGAAGGAGCTGCTCCCATGGCTTCCCTATGGAGTGGAGCACACTCTCTTGGTGCACGCACACAAGCCCCTTGTACTTGACTATGATGACGCCATTTTTCACATGTACGACCGGAATCGCTTCTGGCTAGTGCAGCGAGCCTTGGGAAAGAAGATTGGTGCACTGATGGAGATGGCAACCACTGTTACAGTTGGCAATTCGTACCTAGCTGCGCGGGCGCTTGCGGCTGGAGCTCACAACGTAGAGATTATCCCAACGGTGGTCGATCTGCGTCGATATCCTGTCTGTGTCAAGGCGGAACAAGAAGGACTGAAGATCGTATGGATAGGCTCTCCTGCAACGTCGAAATACCTGGCGCTTGTTGCCGGACCCTTGGCAACCGTGGCACTGCGATATAGATACCGATTGATCGTGATTGGAGGACGTCCGGCCTCGCTGCCTGGGGTCCCTGTGGAATGGCGGCCCTGGTCGGCAGAGACAGAGGCAGCAGACATCTCCGAGTGTGACATTGGGATCATGCCTCTGCCGGATGAGCCTTGGGAGTGGGGCAAGTGCGGTTACAAGCTCATTCAGTATATGGCGTGTGGGTTGCCTGTCGTAGCATCGCCCGTTGGCGTCAATCGTGACATAGTTAGCAATGGCACAAACGGTTTTCTCGCTGGTACCGACCAAGAATGGATGAGCGCGCTCAGCGAACTGCTGGAGTCCGCTCAGATGCGTTCTTCCATGGGGACGGCCGGGCGAGTCTTGGTTGAGAGAAACTACTGTCTGCAGGTTACTGCGCCTCGACTCGCAGCAATTCTGCGCGATGCCGCGGGCTAAGGGGGTAACATGTGCGGAATAGCCGGATTTGTTGCACGTCAACCTCTGGGAGAAGCTCGAGCACGTTCGCTGGCTCATGCCATGGCCGAGCGTCTGGTCCATCGGGGACCGGACGCAGAGGGCGTCTGGTCGGACCCTGACGGGTACGTGGCGTTGGGCCATCGTCGTCTCTCGATCATCGACCTGAGCGCGGCCGGCAGTCAACCCATGACATCAGCGTCGGGGCGATGGACTATCGTCTTCAACGGCGAGATCTTCAACTACCAGGACCTCCGGGTCGCTCTCGAGCGAGCATCCCGGGGCACCACCAAGTGGCGCGGGCACTCAGACACAGAAGTGATACTGGCTGCAGTAGAACAATGGGGTGTAATAGGGACACTGCGTGAACTGGTCGGGCAGTTCGCTATCGGGCTGTGGGACAACACGGAGAAGCAACTGTATCTGGCCCGCGACCGGTTTGGCGAGAAACCCCTGTACTATGGGTTCATTGGGTCCAGTTTTGCCTTTGCTTCTGAGTTGAAGGCGTTCTCGGTCCTCCCCGACTGGAATCCGCGCATCGATGAGGTTAGCAGCGCATTGTACCTGCAGTATAGCTACGTACCGTCACCAAGGAGCATCTACCAAGGCATCTGGAAGGTTCCTCCAGCATCCATGTTGTGCCTGAAACCGGCAATGATGGAGCGGCAGGAATTGCCTGCACGGGAGCCGTACTGGGAGGCGCGGCAGTTTGTGGCGACAACTGATGATGAAGCACGTGTGACATATGAGCATGAGGTCGTTCAGCGAGTGGAAACCCTTCTGAAAGAAGCGGTTGCTTGCAGGATGATGTCTGACGTGCCGTTAGGGGCCTTCTTGTCCGGCGGCATCGACTCGACGACCGTAGCTGCCTTGATGCAAGAGCAGAGTACACTGCCGATTCGGACGTTTACCTTGGGGTTTCCAGTCGAAGGGTACGACGAAGCGCCATATGCGCGGCGTGTGGCGGAGCACTTGGGGACCAGTCATACCGAGGTCTACGTGACGCCACAGGATGCATACGAAATTATACCTGCGCTCCCGGATATTTATGACGAGCCATTTGCCGACTCTTCCCAGATACCGACGTTCCTGGTGTCTCGCATCGCCAGGGCCGATGTCACGGTTGCTCTCTCGGGGGACGGAGGCGATGAGATCATGGGCGGCTACAACAGGTACGCGTACCTCCCGGGACTCTGGCGCCGTTTTGGGAGCTGGCCACCGGCATTTAGAGGTGCGCTATCCACGTTGGCTATGGGTATCCCGGTGAATGTATGGAATGCACTGGGGTCAGCATCTCAGGCACTGAGGTCCACTGCACGCAGACAGCGACTGGTAGGGGACAAGATGCAGAAGCTGGCAGGGCTTGCCGGCGCGCGTTCGCTGGAGGACGCGTACCGACTGCTAACTACCAACCAGCACTGGCGAAGTCTTGCAGTTGCGGGGACGATGCTCTCCAGTGACCTACCTCCTGCGAGCGAGACCTGGTCAGTCCTCCGCCGTATGATGTACTGGGATACTCAAACCTACTTGCCTGATGACATCCTCTGCAAGGTCGACCGTGCGAGTATGGCCTGTTCGCTGGAGGCAAGAGCTCCTTTCCTGGATCACCGATTGTATGAGTACATGGCATCCCTATCTGACAACTATCTGATTCGGGACGGACAGACGAAGTGGTTGCTGCGCCAAGTGCTCAAGACGAGAGTTCCAGAGGCACTGACGACCCGGCCCAAATCGGGGTTCGGGATTCCTATAGGGGAGTGGTTGCGTGGTCCGTTGCGGGACTGGGCAGAGGATTTGCTGGATGCGAAGACCCTCGGGGAGACAGGACTGTTTGATGTGCAATCGGTCCAGCATCTGTGGAAAGAGCACGTCTCACGACGACACAATTGGCAGTATGATCTGTGGACCGTACTGATGTTTGAGGCATGGAGGAGAAAATGGACGGAGTAGCAGTAAGAGCGAATTTAGTGGCTGGTCGGCACGTCGGGGTTATCGGGCTGGGTTATGTCGGTCTGCCATTGGCTGTTGCGTTTGGCACCATGTTCCCGACGGTGGGCTTGGACGAGAAGGCTGCTCGGATCGAGGAACTGCAATCGGGGCATGACCATACCGGCGAAGTGAATCCAGCCGAGTTGGTCCAGGCGCAACAACTGTTATTCACGACTGATTCGGACAAGCTGACCGAATGCGACTTCTACGTCATTGCAGTACCAACACCGGTCGATGAACACAAGGTACCTGACCTGTCGCCTGTGGTAAACGCGACACGGACTGTTGGCAAGGTGCTCAAAAAGGGTGATATCGTGGTCTATGAGTCCACGGTTTATCCAGGGGCTACCGAGGAAGTATGTGTGCCTCTGCTGGAGAAGCTGTCCGGCTTGACCTATAACCGTGATTTCTTCTGCGGCTACTCGCCTGAGCGGATGAACCCAGGGGACAAGGAGCATCGGTTGCAGACGATTCAGAAGGTGGTTTCTGGCTCGACGCCGGCGGCACTGGATATCATCGACGGCATGTATTCAGCCATTGTGCCGGCCGGTACATTTCGGGCCGAATCGATTAAGGTGGCAGAGGCTGCCAAAGTCATCGAGAACACGCAACGCGACGTCAACATCGCTCTCATCAATGAATTAGCAGTGCTCTTCGACCGTATGGGCATCGACACACAATCCGTTCTGGAAGCGGCCTCGACTAAGTGGAATTTCCTGAGATTCAAGCCAGGGCTGGTCGGCGGACACTGCATCGGTGTGGACCCCTACTACTTGACCTACAAGGCTCAGGCCTTGGGCTACACTCCGCAAGTCATTCTGGCTGGGCGCCGCATCAACGATTCCATGGGCGAGTATGTTGCGTACCGGACCATAAAGCTCATGGCCCTCAAAGGCATGACCATCGCTGGCAGCAAGGTCCTGATCCTGGGTCTTACCTTCAAGGAAAACTGTCCCGATGTACGCAACACACGTGTCATCGATATTATCGGCGAGCTGCGTGGTCTAGGCTGTACAGTTGATGTTTTCGATCCCGTCGCCGACGTAAACGATACAAAACGGCTTTACGGTATTGAGCTTGTCGAGCATCCAGTGCACGGGTCGTATGACACGGTCATACTGGCGGTTACTCACGATGTGTTCATACAGGATCAGGCTCCCCTCCCGCGTTCGTACGGCAAGGATGTGTGCGTCGTGTTCGACGTCAAAGGGATATTGCCAAGAGAGACCGTGGACGGGAGGCTTTGAGTACCATGCACTACTTGGTGACCGGAGCCTGTGGCTTCATTGGGTATCATCTGTGTCTTCGTCTGATTCAGGATGGACACTCTATTATGGGCGTCGACAACATGAACGCCTACTATGACGTCCAGCTGAAGCGAGACCGTCTGGATCAACTCCAAAAGCACGGCGATTTCTCTTTCCAGCTTCTTGATATCTCTGATGCCAAGGGGTTGCACGAGGTCTTCGCGCACAACTCCTTTGATGCTGTCATACACCTGGCAGCTCAAGCTGGCGTTCGTTATAGCTTGGAACATCCCGAGGTGTACATACAGTCAAATGTCGTCGGCTTTGCCAACCTGATCCAGGAGTGCCGGATGGGCCACATACCTCACTTCGTCTATGCCAGCAGTTCTAGTGTTTACGGAGCGAATGAGCACTCGCCGTTCGGCGTGGACGACTCCGTCGATCATCCCATCAGTCTCTATGCCGCCACGAAGAGAGCGGACGAGTTGATTGCACATGCGTACAGCTATCTGTTCAGCCTGCCCACCACAGGGTTACGGTTCTTCACTGTATATGGACCGTGGGGCAGGCCGGACATGGCACTGTTCCTGTTTACTGATGCCATTTTCAGGGGACAGCCTCTGACGCTGTTCAATGGAGGTGAGATGTATCGCGACTTCACCTACGTCGATGATATCGTCGAAGCTGTCACGAGACTGATACCACTTGTACCAACACCGTCGGTCCAGCAGACACTGCTCGATTCTCCTTCATCGAGTACGGCCCCCTTCAGAGTCTACAATATCGGACATGGCTCTCCCGTGCGCGTCGGCGACTGCGTCGATCTCATCGAAGAATGTCTTGGCAAAAAAGCTATTCGAGTATCGGCTCCGATACAGCCAGGTGATGTTGTCTCAACGCACGCAGACACGGAGTCATTGAGAGATGACACGGGATTCTCGCCGTCGATACCGATAGAGGTGGGGATTCCTCGATTAATCAGGTGGTATATGGATTACTATGGTAAACGACAATAGTCGCAGCCATTTGCCAGACGGCAAGCTACGCATCCTGGAAGTGTGTGCGGTCGATTTCACAGCAGTGAAGATGCTGGCTCCTCTCATGCGACGGCTGGATGCCGAAGGCTATGCCGTTGAGTTTGCGTGCAGTGCTGGGGCGGGCAGTAGCAGGCTGGAACAAGAGGGTTTTCGCCATTGGGCTGTCTCGTTAGGACGGGGTATGAACCCAGTTCGACATGTACGCGGCATCTGGCAACTCTATCGGCTCTTTTGCCATGAGCATTTCGATATTGTGCATTCGCACACCCCGGGGGCCAGCCTCGATGCATGCATCGCTGCAGGTCTGGCGTATGTGCCAATAGTGCTCTATACCATACACGGTTTTCACTTTGATGAGTTCTCAGGGGCGAAGAAGACCCGGTTGTTTGTATGGTTGGAGCGGCTCAAGTGCCGTTCTTGCACTATGGTTTTCTCGCAAAGCGCAGAAGACACTGCCACGGCTGTCCAACTTGGCATCGTTCCTGCAGATCACATCGAGACTATTGGTAATGGTGTAGACACTGGTCTCTTGCGTCCACCTGTGCCAGAGGAACGATCAGCAGCGCGTGAGGCGCTCCAGATACCTGAGGGGGCGTTCGCCGTAACAATTGTAGCCCGACTCTCGCGGGAGAAGGGATGGACAGACCTCTTTGCTGCTTTGCCTGACGTGCTGACTGCTTTGCCAAATGCGCTGTTGGTGGCTGTTTCCTCCTCTGTGCCAGATGAACCCTATCCACTGGATACTCAACAACTATTGGCTCAATTGCCTAGTGCGGAGATGAAAGAGCGCGTCCGATTCGTGTCATGTTCGCCACGACAACTGTTGTGGGGGTCGGACCTGTTTGTCTTGCCATCCTACAGAGAGGGTATGCCGAGGTCTGTTCTCGAAGCCATGGCCTGTGGTTTGCCTGTCGTTGCCACTAACATCAGGGGCAGTCGCGAGGAAGTAGTGCACGGTGAGACCGGGTACCTGGTTCCAATCAGGGATCCACAAGCACTTGGCGAAGCGATAGTGTCGCTAGCTCACGACAGCGAACTCAGGAATCGCATGGGGCGTGCTGGTCGCAAGCGTGCCGAGGAACGATTTGACGAGGATAGAGTGCTGGATCTTGAGGCAGCGCGCTTCGCAGGGTTTCAGAGTGTTTGCGACGATTCACACGGTGGCGGAGCAATCAGATGAACTACTTCGCGGCAGGTGCAGACTCTACGATAGAGATATCTGCCCCACGTTTGCTATATGGCGAGGCAGCCGTTCAAAACTGGCTCACACTACAGTTAGAACGCATGGACTCGTCATCGGGAGCTGAACGGTGATTCTATTCGCTTGGGCGATAGGCGCTTGCCTCATGACGTTTGGCGTTGGCTTTCTCGTAGCAACATGTGGTGCCAACGTAGGGCTTGTCGACGCTCCCAACGGTCGGAGCAGTCATACCGAGATGACACCACGGGCAGGGGGACTCGGAATCTCTATTGCAGGCGTTGTGGCCGGGGTTGTCTGTGGATTGGCCGTTGCTGCCTGGCTGCCCATGGCTGGCATCGGGTTCCTGGGTCTGGTCGACGATCGGTGGCACGTCGAATCTCGCCTTCGGCTCCTCGTGCAATGCATGTTGGCAGGCTTGAGCACACTGTGGCTGCTGAGACAGACCAACCTGCCGGTCATGATTGTGGTGGCCGCAGCAATCATGTTTGTCCTGCTCCTCGTCGGCACAACCAACATCTACAACTTCATGGACGGTTCAAATGGCATGGCCGGGCTCATGGGAGTTGTGGTGTTCGGGACGCTCGCTGTGATATCCTTGACCTTTGCCAAGGACGTCGAGATCGGCAGAGTTGCACTCATCATCGCTGCCGCATGCTGCGGATTCCTTCCACTTAATCTGTGGCGCAAGGCACGGGTATTCATGGGGGATGTTTGCAGTACGTTTCTGGGGTTCACCGCATCACTCCTGGCACTGCGACTGTGGATGGAACAACCGATATGGGGCTTGTGCGCTCTAGGTGCCATGACGGTCTTCTACGTCGACGCGGGATTGACGCTCATTGCTCGCCTGCGTCGGCATGAACGATTGTTTGAAGCTCATCGGATGCACGCCTATCAGCGCCTGGTCAACGAACTCGGCTGGGCACACCCTGCTGTTGCAGTCACGTATGCTGGCATTCAGTCGGCTGTCAGTATACTGGTTCTTGTTGCGAGTCGCTGGGGCTGGGGTGCCGTTGTCGGAGTGCTCACAGGTGTGGTGATTGTACTCTCATGCCTATACTGGTATGTGCAGAAGAGGGCCGTGAGGAGCGTGTGATGACATTGCGAGTGAACAGACAGAATGGATGGATGAGTGCGATAGGGCGGCTGGCTATGGACGTGGCCGTGTTCAACCTCGCCACGGTCTTGGCTGTTTTTGCTCGGCTCGACTTCAGCGCGGCGCCGTGGTCCCTTGTCTACATTCGGAGATTTCCTGGGCTGGTGGAGAACCTGGTGTTCGTCGCAGTGTCTGTGTTACTTCAGACACCATTGGCGCTGTGGTCATACGCCAGCCTGCGAGACATGGAGCGTGTGGCCGTCGTCGTCGCGGTCACGAAGGTTCTGGCCCTGCCGTTGCTGCTAGCCATGCGTGGAGAAGTGCAATGGTCGCGGGGGGCATTTGCTGCATCTGCGGTGCTGGCCTTCTTGTTCATGGCAGGCGTGCGCTCCATAGCACGGTGGCGGTACGGGCGACACACGTGGCAGGCGAGCCTTGAGGAACCGGCTCAGCATACTTCGTCCGGTACGCGCGTGCTGATCGTTGGGGCCGGCGATGCTGGGGACATGGTCCTGCGCGAGTTCGAGGCGCACCCCGAGCTGGGCAAGGTGGTTGGACTGATCGACGATGATGCCACCAAGCGGGGGTGCACGATGCGCGGCGTGCGCGTGCTGGGTCCTGTCGCCACGATCGCTGATATGGCACGACGTACACGAGCTGCCCAGGTAGTCATCGCTATCCCGTCACACGCTGCAGCCGTGACCCGTGAGGTCCTGTCCACTCTGGCTGACACCGATGTGCAGGTGCGGACGCTGCCAGGCATGTGGGAGCTGGTGGACGGGTCCATCCACGTGGACGACCTGCGCCCGATCCAGCTGGAGGATCTGCTGGCCAGGACGCCGGTGTCCACGGACTTGGGGCCGGTACGGGCGTATGTGGAGGGCAAACGTATCCTGGTGACAGGCGCAGGCGGTTCCATCGGGTCCGAGATCGTCCGGCAGGTGGCACGGCTCAACCCATCACAGGTGATCATGCTGGGCAGGGGGGAGAACCGCATCTTCCGCATCGACCGCGAGCTGCAGGAGCGCCAGGGCGTGACATGTGCCGTGCCTGTCATCGGGGACATGCGTGATGAGGCCCGCATGACCTGGCTGTTCGATACGTACCATCCCGACATCATCTTCCATGCTGCAGCGCACAAGCACGTGCCGCTGATGGAACAGAACCCGGAGGAGGCTATCCTCAACAACGTCGAAGGGACACGTACCCTGCTGCGGCTGGCTGTGTCGCACGGGACTGAGCGCTTCGTCAACATCTCCACCGACAAGGCGGTCAACCCAGTCAACTTCATGGGCGCCAGCAAGCGCATCGTGGAACTCCTGGTCCAGGTGGCCGACGGGCACAAGGGCCTGCGGGCGACCAGTGTCCGGTTTGGGAACGTGCTGGGCAGCAAGGGCAGTGTAGCGGAGGTCTTTCAGAAACAGTTGCAGGAGACCCGCACCCTGCGGGTGACCGACCCCGAGATGGAGCGCTTCTTCATGCTCATCCCCGAGGCAGTGCACCTGGTCCTGCAGGCTGGCGCGCTGACGCAAGGGGGGGACATGTTTGTCCTGCGCATGGGCGAGCCCATCCGGATCCTTGACCTGGCACGCAGTTACATCAAGCTGGCTGGGCTGGAGGTCGGGCGTGACGCAAGTATCATCATCACGGGCAACCGCGGCAACGAGAAGATGACGGAGGAGCTGTGGTCGTCCGCGGAGCGCGTCGTGCCGACGAGTTTCGAGAGCATCATGCGTGTCAAGTATCCCGCGTGCGCAGACCTGGCCGTGCTCCGCCCGGCCGTCGATGCTCTGCTGGACGCCGCACGCAGTCATGACGCAAACGCCATGCGGGCTGCGCTGCACGCCATCGACCCGTCCATCAATATCCCGTAGGATATGTGATACGCTGCTCAATAGGCACTTGGTGGTACATTGATAAGGACAAAGATTGGATTCCCGCATTCGCCGAAAGCACCCCTCAGAAGCGCCCCTCGTATTGGACTAACATACTCGGGGGCATGGGAATAAAGTGCTCGGGGGGGAATGACGGATGAAGCACCAGGCAATACGGTCACAAGACAGAGAACACAATCCAGTAGCAGACCATAACAGACAGGACGCTGAACAGGGACCCAATCAGATAGTACTCGGCAAAAGCCTGGTCTTCAGCTATCTTGTTATAGCGGGCAATCGATTTCGCTGTGAAGATCAGCCCCATGGCCGCGTACTGGCTGCTACAGATGAAGACTGCCGCAATGATACGCTCCAGATTTCCTATTATGGCGCCAGCTCCATCGACCGGTTCCGCTTCTGCTCTTGTACTTGGTAGACCATCTGAGGTCTGTGGACTGACGATCTTTTCAGATTTTGTCGGCTGATATTTCGCAGACATCTTTTTGAAAGTCACATTCACGGGTTTCATGATGACGATCAGGAGGAGCACCCATTGGAGATATGGCCGTGGGATGGTGGTAATCAGCGATGCGGTAGACGGCGCTCTAGCGCTTCCTGCGGCCACTACGATAATGGCAAGATGCAGAAACTGGTCCACTCCATACAGGATGCACTCCTCCTTGTTTCCTATGCATTTCTCGATCAGGTATTTGCTGCTGTCGATCAAAAAGTGTGACAACACAACCATCCCAATGGGTAACACAAGATCGTTCTGAAGGATGCAAATCAGTCCGAACAAAGCCATGTAGATGAGGCTATGCAGAAGGACACCCGCGTATCTCTTGGTTTTTGCTTCCGACACCGTCTGCGGCTGAAGATAGTAATCCGCCAGGAAATGCGCTATCAGAAACAGGATCGTGAGATTACTTGTCATGACTGCCCTCCAGCTTCTCTATCACACTGCCAAGGTCATTCCGTGTCCTCAAGTATATGCGAAGACCGCCTGTCTTCAGCCTCTTCTGAAGAGGAGAAGGCTTCAGACCCATGCGCGCTGCCATGGCCTTCTGTTCGAATTGCTCGTCATACAGGCGATCTTCCAGGAGCTCGTGAAACACCTCTCTCTGCGTCACATTCCATTTGGACTTCATAAACTCCGTGCACGCGAGCGCATCGTTGAGCCAGGGGACTAGATCCCTGTCTCCACAGCGGAACGCAAGATGATTGACGCCATAGTCGTCGTTGCCATGGATGTAATCAATGGCTTCTCTGGCAAACCAATAGGCAGGACCATCTGCGCCTATGCTTTTGTTTGGGTCTATGGATGTCGAGATAGTTCCTACACCAATGCCATAACGGAATTCGGAGGGCTCCATTTTCCAAGAGATCACATCCAGGATCTGAAAGATCGTTCTTGTCGGTCTCAGGAGCGCCTGGAACTCATCGCCCAGAGTAATGGTGAATTTCGATATCAGGCAGTCTCCATAAACCTTATCAGCACCGAAGTCCTGGTTGATGCCCTCCAGCACTGTTGTCAGTTTCTTCTGAACGTCGCTCCTGTCTTGTGCCTGTCGCGACTGAATCATGTCTCCAATAACTGCAAGATATGGCACGGTTACCCTCCTCGCTGAAGGTACTCGGGAACTCCTTCCCAGAGAAGCATCTCATTCCCTGAGAGAACACCGAGAATCGCCTTTATAACGGATAGTACACGGAGTATCCGTCACAAAGGATATATTCCAAAATCGCCGCTCACACGGATATTCGAATTGTACATTGTGCAGCAGAAAATACAACAAGAACGTGAAACACAGACCATAATTCCCGCCATTTTTGTAACCATGTCTCCGCCGGGACGCCAAGGCTTTCCATTATTGCACGCGGAGCCTTGGTCGTCTCGGTCAGCAGCTTCCCGTACCGGCCTGAGAATCTGATCTCGCTGATAGTCTCCAGATCTGCCAGCAACTGGCGCACCGTGAACTTCTCGTCCAGCTTGAGCTCGCGCATCTTGTTCGATATGTGATACGCTGCTCAATAGGCGAGGGTGGTACATTGACGAGATGAAGGACTGGATTCCCGCATACGCCGAAAGCACCCCTCGCCTTGAACAAAAGGGCTCGGGGGGGAATGACGGACCAAAGGCAAGGACTGGATTCCCGCCTGCACCGAAAGCACCCCTCGTATTGGACTAACATACTCGGGGGGGAATGACAGAGTTCAGCGGGAATGACGCAGACACACAGAAGCCGTGTCCTTGTTTGTCTCCCCCGCGGAGGCGGGGCCGTCCGGACGAAAGCAGAGATCTCTGTGGTCGCTGCCCTGGAGTCGTGTCTCCGCAGGCGTTATCGGTATGTCAGAGCTGGCTCAGACTGTGGTTTCTTGCTCCGAGGCCGACGAGTCTACAGGGGAAGTGACCCGAGTTCCAAAGCCCGGGCATTGCTGGCAATGCATGATTTGCCGTTCCTGTTACGGTCTTGGCAATCCAGAAGAGAATCCATTGAAATCTCACAATACTCGACTACACTAGACAGCGTACCGGTTACGGCGTATTCACATATAATACGTTGTGGTACTGGACGGGCACAAAAAGGAGATGAGTATCATGGTTGCAAACACGGTAATAACGCTTCGCATGGACAACGCCTTGAAAGCTCAAGTCGATACTGTAGCGAAAGAACTTGGACGTTCAAGAGCGTGGGTGATCAACAAAGCACTTGTTGACTACATAGAAGACGTGGAAGACATTGAGATTGCCAAGCAGCGAATGGCAGATCCAAAAGATGCAGTTGTTTCCCTTAATGACGCGATGGCTCAACTGTAGATGGAGATAACGCTAAAGCAGAGCGCTATTGACGATCTGAAACGGTTGACTGCCAATTCTGATCAACGTAGGAAATTGCTGGACTCTTTTGTAAAGAAGATCAACGCCGGCCAGTACGGAGGACTCACGGGAGATAAACTAGGCTCTCTCTACAGAGCACGATCTGGTCCATATCGTGCCGTGTTTGCTATTGAAGGCAAAGACCGTGCGATCATCATACACATTGGAGACCGCAAAGAGATATACAAGAAACTGCAGCGATAGTCCCCGACACCAGTCAAGTCTAGAATGTTGGTGTAAATTCTCCTTTCGGTACGGATCAGGTCAGGCAGTCAATTGGTCAGTGTGGTTCAGTTCGTCGGATATGTGATACGCTGCTCATTGCCCCCAGGGTGGTACATCGAGAAGGACAAAGGATGGATTCCCGCCTGCGCCGAGAGCACCCCTCGCCTTACACTGAAAGGCTCGGGGGCATTGAAAAGAAATGCTCGGGGGGATGACAGAGTCCAGCGGGAAGGACGAAATTTCGCCGGAAGGACCGCGAACTTATCATTTCCGAACTACGCCCCTTGCATTGGACAAACATGCAGAACACCCTTGGATACGACAGCACCCCTCGCATTGAGAAAAAGTGCTCGGGAGAAAACATCCTTGGGCTCGGGAACTACACTCCTCGTATTGGAGGAACATACTCAGGGGGAAACGCCCCTCGCATGGGAAAAAAGTGCTCGGGGGGTCTCTTTACCAACTGACCCCATATGCAGCTCTTCTTTGTGGTCGCGCAGAACATCCTTGATCTCTTCAAGCGTCTTCATCTCGTTCGCTGTCTTTCTTTTTTTCCGCCCGCATGATCGGTTTAAGCTGCTGAACCAACGGAGTAAGTTCTTCGTTAACAATATGCCATACAATATCTTCACTTATCCCAAAATATTCATGAACAATGCGATTTCTTAATCCAGTAATCTGTGACCATTCAATTTCTGGATGTTCTTTCTTAAAACCATCTGGTAGTTTTGTTACTGCTTCACCAATTATCTCTAAATTCCTTGCAACAGCATCAACTTTCTCAGGATCTTTCACAAAATCCTGCACAGAACATCCCTTGAGATAAAGTGAGATTTTTTCTGCTGCTCTTAAAACGTCCATAAGAAGTGTTACAGTATCTCTCTTTCTAAATGGACTAGACATATTCAAGATCCCTTTTTATTGACTTGTGCAAGTACGAATTCTTGTTGATCATTTTCGGCGTCAGAAGATCGACCTTCATACCGAGGATCTCTTCAAGGTAATCGGCACAGTCAATGAAGAGAAGCCCGACAGGACGGCTGAAAGTTACCAGGATGTCTATGTCGCTGTCTTCTGTCTGTTCGCCTCGAGTATAAGAACCAAAGAGAGCGATGGTTTTCACTGCGTACTGTTTCTTTAATACTTCGCGGTGATCACGCAAGATGCTCTTGATCTCTTTGAGTGTTTTCATTTCGTCGGCGTTGCTTGTTGCCGGATCAGTGCGTTGGTTCATGGTTCACCTTCTTTTACTCAAGTTCTTTCTCGTACTCCGGGTCAAGCGCAGGAACCAGTTCTTTCTTCTCAGCAGTTCCGCGATTTCCTCATCACTGATTGCTTCCTTGTATGCAGCGTTTACTGTCATAGAAACCAAAGATGTTTCATTCATGTTGATGCCTCGTAGATTCAACTCCCAAGCGCAAGAGGTTCCATTAGCAGTGTACCAGTTTCAAAGAGAACCTCAAATGGCCCGCATCGACTCATCAGAGGATGTCTCTTCTTGAGCGATATGTGATACGCTGCTCAATAGGTTAGAGTGGTACATTGACAAGATGAAGGGATGGATTCCCGCCTTCGCCGAAAGCACCCCTCGGATTGAACAAAAGTCCTCGGGGGGGGAATGACGCGTTTCTTGTCGCCCCCGCGGATGCGGGGACCCATACGTCGAAACAGGAGTGGATTCTCGTCTGCGGGAATGACGGATGTGGGGTTAGTGGAGTGCCTTTGTAAGCAGCTCCCTGAAAAGGTCTGGCCGGGCGAGGGTTGCGGCAGTGGGAACGAACATGACGGTGGTGGTTCCGCTGGTTGCTTCCCCGGCGAAATCACGGTTCATCACAATGGTACCCCAGGGCCTGAAGGCTTTGGAGAAATCGCTGATACCATCGGGAACCTCAGGGCTCCTCATGCTTGAGTCTTTTATCTCAATGGGAACAAGCGACTCCCCTCGGACGACGACAAAATCGACCTCGTGTGAGCCAGCGTACATGCGCCAGTAGTAAAGTCTGTCTGTTGGCTCAAGGATCTTGCAAAGCTCCTGAAACACGACCTGTTCGACGAGATGCCCGCGATCGGGGCGCGATGACAGCGCCGAAAAGTCGGAGAGGACACTGTTGCGCAGTCCGCAGTCTATGAAGTAGATTTTTGGCATTCTGCGGATGGATCCCACGACGTTGCCCGTATATGGCAGAACCTGACGGCAGACAAAGGTTCCCTCCAGAAGATCGACATAGCTATGGATCGTCTGAGCGCTTGATTTCGTAGTTCTGGCTAACGTTTCCCATTGTACCTGACTGCTGACGCTGCCTGCCAGCAAGGTGGTCAAATTGTTGAAGATTCCGACGTGCTGGATGTGAAAGAACTGCGACACGTCCCGGAGCACGTAGCTCTGGTATAGTTGCTGCAGCTCGTCGTGTCGTTGTGCCATGGTTGGGGCAGTGACAACGGCAGGATAAGTCCCCCACACGGCACACTCCTCAAACGTGCGCAAGAGGTCAGTACCATACAGGCGTTGAATCTGGGCAATGTCGGCGGAACTTGCCTGCAGCCCCGGGATCCTGCTTGCTGCAATATCGCCAAATGACAGAGGGTACAGAACCAATTCGCGGCCTCTTCCGACCAGGTGCTCTTTTGACGCACTGCGGATCTCGAGTGAAGATGATCCCGAAGCAACGATCTTGAGGTCAAGGTCCAAGTCGTACAGTGTTTTCAGGAAGAGCCCTGGACTCCCCAGTCGCTGGATCTCGTCGATGAAGAGATAAAGCCGTCCATTGCCTGTCGAGTTACCCCGTAGAAACGCCAGTAAGTCACCGACGTTGGCAAGAAGGGTGACCGTCTCGGCATCGTCCGTGGTGAAGTAGAAGATATTGGCAGCCGGCACTGTACTACTGAGCAGATGACGAATGAGCATGTTCATCAGGGTCGATTTTCCTGCCTGTCGTGGTCCGACGATGGTGATGACGTGCCTGCTGTCCATCCATGATAGTGCAGTCTGCAGTTCATGCCGTGGAATCCGGTCTGGTTCCTTGGGCAGGAGCCCAGAACGCCAAGGGTTCCTTATGGAGAAGACACTCGTATCCATACCTACCTCCCGATCCTAGAATCGAGTATAGGGCAATG
>NZ_QXIU01000210.1 GCF_003570935.1 Candidatus Cryosericum odellii | reverse complement strand
GACATGATCATCATGGACCCCCCGCCCATCGTCCCCGTCACCGACGCGGTCGTTGCCTCGTCCCTGGCCGACGGTGTCATCCTGGTCGTGCAGGCCGGCCGTACCCGCAGCGGCGAGGTGCGCCATGCGCAGGAGGTCCTGGAAGAGGCGCACGCCAACCTGCTGGGGGTCGTGCTCAACCGTGCCCGCCGCCGGGTCAACGACTATTACTACGCCCGCACCTCCGGCACCGAACCTTCCACGCCCGAGGAAGTGACCCCCGGCTCATGAACGCCCTCGACATCCACTGCCATATCCTGCCGGGGCTGGACGACGGCTCGCCGGACATGGCCACGAGCATCGCGATGGCGCGTCTGGCCGTGGCAGCCGGCATCGGCACTATGATCGGCACGCCCCACTGGATCGCAGACGAGCATGAGACGGACCCTGAAGTGGTGCGCCAGGCCGCCACAGCCCTGCAGGCAGAACTGAACGCTCGCGCCATCCCTCTCACCATTCTCCCCGGCAACGAGGCCTTCATCTGTCCCGACCTCCCCGACCGGGTGAAGGCAGGCGACGTCCTGACCCTTGCGGACCGGGGCACGCACCTCTTGCTGGAGCTCCCCTACGAGGACCTGGCTACCTATGTCGATGATGTCGTCTTCCGCCTTCAGGTGATGGGCATCATCCCCGTCCTTGCCCATGTCGAGCGTTATGCGTATGTCCGCAGCGACTGGCATGTCCTGGACCGCTGGGTCCAGCACGGCTGCCTTGCCCAGGTCAACGCGTCGAGTCTGGACCGTGGCAGAGGCGACGACCTCGCGCAAGACCTGATGGACCGTGGCCTTGTTGCTTGCACAGCGACAGATGCGCATGATGCGGCCCATCGAGCGCCACGCAGCATCTGGAATAAGTGGGGAGCGAGCCTTCTGAAGGGGGGATCGTGAAGATTGCAGTCATTGGAACCGGATACGTCGGCCTCACGACCGGCGTCTGTCTGGCAAGTCGGGGGCATGACGTCATGTGTGTCGACACCGATGTGGCCAAGGTAGCGGCCCTGCGCAGTGGTCAGTGTCCGATTGTCGAGAATGGACTCGCGGCACTGCTGCGCAGAAATCTCCAGCTTGGGCGTCTTCGCTTCGATTCATCGTTGGAAACGCTTGGAGACTACTCAGACCTGGTCTTCATCGCTGTCGGGACGCCGGAAGGTGATGGAGGGGAGCCGGATCTGACATATGTCCGCCTGGCATTGGGCCAGGTAGCGGCCGGCGCATCGCCGGGCGCGGTGATCGTGATCAAAAGCACGGTACCTCCAACTGCACTTGCTGCGCTTGAGGTCGAGATGCGGAGCGTGGCGGGCTCGCGGCAAATGGTCTTTGCTGTCAACCCGGAATTCCTGCGTCAGGGCATGGCGGTAGCCGATACCGTGCATCCGGAGCGTGTCGTCATCGGCGTGTCGGATGCGGAAGCGCGCAACCGCCTCTTGGAATTGTATGCGCCATTTGCCGTACCCGTCGTCGTGACCGATCCGGTGTCAGCCATGACCATCAAATATGTTGCCAACTGTTTTCTGGCGACGAAGATTTCCTTTGTCAACGAGGTGGCCAATCTGTGTGAACGTCTCGGAGCAGACGTGGATGCAGTGACGCAGGGAATAGGCCTTGACAGCAGAATCGGATCCAAGTTCCTGCAGCCGGGCATCGGCTTTGGAGGTTCGTGCTTTCCCAAAGACACGGTGGGGCTGCTCCACGTTGCTCGCAGTGTTGGGTATGACTTCAGGGTTCTGGCATCGGCCGTGGCCGTCAACGAGCACCAGTACAAGGTCGTGCTGGACCATTTGGCGAGCCGGCTTGGGTCGCTGCAGGGGAAGGTGGTCGCAGTTCTAGGGCTTGCTTTCAAGGGCGGGACGGATGATACCCGCGAGACCAGGTCATTTCCCATCGTTCGTGGCCTCTTGTCGGCAGGATCCGAGGTTCGCTCATATGATACATATGTTGTGCGCACGCGGCTGCCAGGTGACGTCGTAACTACAATGCAGGGTTCGTTGGCAGCATGTGTTGCTGGTGCCGATGCTGTTGTCATTGCCAACGATGCGGCGGACTGGGCTACGGTCGACTGGAAATCGGTTGCCCATGTCATGAAGGGAACACTGATCGTCGACGGCCGCAATACGCTGGATGCCGACTTGGTCCTCGAAGCAGGGCTGGAGTACTGGGGCGTTGGCCGGCCGGACCCCGGCAAGCTTTGGGTCGGACTGCCCCCACAAGGGGGGAAGACGTCATGAGCATGGATGTTGCCCTGGTGGGATGCGGGCGTATCTCTCGCAAGCACTGCGAGGCACTGGAGAAAGTAGAGGGGGCGAAGCTCGTAGCCGTCTGCGACCTGATTCCTGACAAGGCAGAGTCTACAGGGAGGCAGTGGGGCGTGCCGTGGTACACCTCGTACGGAACGATGCTGAGCGAGCTTCATCCGGATGTCGTGAACGTTTGTACCGAAAGTGGCAACCACGCTGGTGTGGCTATCGATGTCATGAAGAGGTTTGGCTGCAACGTTATCGTGGAGAAGCCCATAGCATTGCGTCTCTCGGACGCGGATGCCATGGTCGCGACTGCCCGTGAAGCAGGCGTCCGGCTGTTCACAGTCAAGCAGAACCGGTTCAACGCTCCGATTCAGATGCTCAAGCGTGCACTGGACGAGGGCAGGTTCGGACGTGTTCTCATGATTACGTCGCGAGTCCGGTGGCATCGGGCGCAGGACTACTACGATCAGGCGCCGTGGCGTGGCACCTGGGCCCAGGATGGCGGGTGCATTTCCAATCAGGCTATCCACCACGTGGATATGATGCAGTGGCTGGGTGGACCCGTGGCTTCCGTCTACGCAGCATCGCGCCGTTTCCTGCATCGCATGGAGGCCGAAGACGCTGCAGTGGCGACCTGGCAGTTTGCGTCCGGCGCTCTTGGTGCCTTTGAGGCGACGACCTGTGCCAATCCAAGGGATCTGGAGGCATCGATCACGGTCCTGGGGAAGGAGGGCGAGGTCGAGATTGCAGGCTTTGCCGTCAACCAGGTGCGGACGTGGGCTTTTGTGGATGAACGGCCCGAAGACAAGCAGGTTCAGGACGCGAGTTACATTCCGGACAGCGTCTATGGATTTGGTCATGAAGCATTGTTCCGGTCGGTCCTGCAATCGCTGGCGACCGGACAGCCGAACATGCTGGAGGGTGATGAGGGCCGCAAGGCTCTGGAACTAGTCAGTGCTATGTACGAATCCATCGAGATGGGGATGCCGGTGGAGCTGGGAACGCCCTATCCCCACAGTCGTCTCGGAGGACCGCATGTCGATTAGTCCAGACGCGCGCATAGCCCAAGACGTGGCCCTGGGTGACAATGTTGTCATAGAAGCCGATGTCGCGGTGGGCGATGGGTGTGTTCTTGGGCACAATGTTGTGATCCACACGGGCAGCCGCCTTGGCCGTCATGTCACTGTGGGAGACAACACAGTGATCGGCAGGAGACCTATGCACAGCGTCCGCTCCGGCATGCCTCCCGTCACGGACGAGCAGCCGTGCGAGATCAGTGATGACGTCCAGATCGGTTGCGGCTGCATCCTGTACGCAGGGGCCTCCATTGGACAGCGGGTCATGGTAGCTGACCTGGCAACGGTACGTGAGGCGGTCACCATCGGTGAGGAGACTATTGTTGGGCGCGGCGTCTCCATCGAGAACCGCTGCACGATCGGCAAACGCTGCAAACTGGAGACCAACGCCTACATCACGGCGTACTCTGAACTTGAGGACGACGTCTTTGTCGCTCCGATGGTTGCCACTTCCAACGACAACTACATGGCACGGGGTAGCGAGCGCTTCAAGCACTTCAAAGGCGTGACGGTAAAGCGTGGCGGCCGCATCGGCGTCAACGCGACGATTCTACCCGGCCGAACGGTCGATGAGCAGGGTGTTGTGGCTGGCGGGTCTGTTGTGACACACGACGTACCTGCGCGGGTCATTGTGGCGGGCAATCCGGCGCGTGTGTTCCGGGATGTTCCGGAGGATCAACTGCTGGAGAGCCAGGAGGAGAAGAAATGAGCAGCATGGAAGAACAGCAGGTTATGATGGTCGATCTAGTAGGCGAATACCACGAAATCAAGGACGAAATTGATGAGGCAGTCCATCGCGTTGTTGAGAGTGGGCACTTCATTTTGGGTGAGGAGGTCGAGGCCTTCGAGCATGAGGTTGCAAGGTATCTGGGCGTCCGACATACCATAGGCGTCGCATCCGGTTCCGATGCGCTGTTGCTCGCACTCATGGCATTGGACATTGGACCTGGGGACAAGGTCATCACGACCCCGTTCAGTTTCTTTGCCACTGCCAGCGCTGTCGTGCGTCTCGGAGCGACGCCGGTGTTCTGTGATATCGACCCTCGCACCTTCGACCTTGATCCCGGCAGCGTGCGCCGGTACCTCGAAGCGTCCTACACGCCTGCTGTCAAGGCCCTCATCCCTGTGCACCTGTATGGTCAATGCTGTGACATGGACCCATTGCTTGAGCTTGCGCGCAAGTACAATCTCAAGGTTGTGGAGGACTGTGCTCAATCCTTCGGGTCCACCTACAAGGGGCACCAATCGGGCGGTATCGGGGACATCGGGTGTTTCAGCTTTTTCCCCACCAAAAATCTTGGTGCCTATGGCGACGGCGGCATGGTGACCACCAACGACGATGACCTGGCTGAGCATGTTCGCATGCTCCGTGTCCATGGTGCGCGCCGCAAGTATCACCATGAGGAACTGGGCATCAACAGTCGTCTAGACGCTATGCAAGCCGCCATCCTTCGCGTCAAGCTGAAACACGTCGACCAGTGGACCGAGCGCAAACGCGTGTTGGCAGCTGCTTACGACAAGGAACTCTCAACTCTTGACTGGCTCCAGGTGCCATACGTGATGCCCGAGTGCAGGCATACCTATCACCAGTGCACGATCAAGGTCCCAGCGGAGCGACGGGCAACGATCCAGGAGGCACTGGCGCAGGCCGGCATCCAGACGCAGGTCTATTACCCAGAGCCCCTGCATCGCCAGCCCTGCTTCTCAGATAAACAGGAACTGCCAGAGGAACCGCTGAACGTGGACGCGGTCGTTCCGAGCGTGCTGAGTTTGCCGATGTCACATTCACTGTCGTTGTCGGCGACAAATGCTGTGGGCGAGGTTCTGTGTTCCTTCTCATGCCAGCAACCTCTGTGTACTTCGAATGGTTGTCTGCACAGCGCATCTACAGCCCCTTTAGGCTGACTCGGCATGGCCACACTGGTGAGATACTGCGCAGCTCACTTGGGGGGGCATGCGTGCCTTGCAGGGATTGGGGAGGCGAGTTGAACATGGCTCCTTTGTTCGTCAATACCCCCAGCGATGGGCGTCCCAGATGCGTCGAATTGATGGCAAGCCCATCTGTTGTTCTGCTGTGCTCCACTCGTTGGGAGGTACAGAATGGAGTCGCCGTGCGCGGACAGGGTGTGGCAGATGGGAAGAGAATCGGCGCGTTGGAGTTGGCCAAGCTAGTGGAATCGGTGCCTCCCCGCGCTGTTGGCTCTCTGATGGGCAAGCTGGCGGGGTCTTTTGCTGTCCTTGACGCTCGCGAGCCAGGCGTAGTGAGACTCGTCAGCGACATGGTATCGTCCATGCCAGTCTATTACACTCTGGATGGCTCCAGGCTTACAGTAAGTGATGATTCTGTTGCTTTGGCACAGGAAACAGGTTGCCTGAGCGAAATCGATTCACAAGCGTCGCTAGCGATGCTTCTCGCCGGCTTCACGCTCGGAACATCGACCATCTGCAGGCGCGTTCATTGCCTGCAGGCTGCAGAGTGCGTGGTATTGACATGCAAAGGCTCCTATTGGGCAAGCACCCAGGACGATTTGTTTTCGTGGGAGTGGCGACCTGACGGCGGCCACACTGACGATTACTGGTTCAGTGCATGGTCGGAGGTTCTGAACGACGAGTTTGAAGATATCATAACTGAACTTGACGGCAGAACAGCGGTCATTCCCTTGAGTGGTGGCCATGACTCTACTCTGATCTTGCTGATGCTGAAGCGTTTGGGTTATGAGAAAGTCGTCGCTTTCTCGTATGGCCGTCGTGGAAACTAAGACTCAACAGTATCTGAACGGGTAGCGGCCGCACTGAGGGTTCCCTGGTTTTTCGTGGAGTATGGAACCGAAACATGGAGGCAGTTTCTGAGTTCACGGGACTACAACAACTATGCAACATGGGCGGGCGGGCTCCGGTCAATAGCACACGTAGGGGACTTCGTTGCTGTGCGTGAACTTGCGTCAGGCGGTCGGATAGACGCGGGGTCGGTCCTGATCCCGGGACACACAATGGATTTGGTATCTGGGGGCCACATCCCGCTACAGTGGCAGGAGCGGCTGATGACAGGTAGCGGNNAACGGCAGACGACATCGCACAGATAACGTTCGAACGACACATGGGACTCTGGAACCGCCGTTTTGCTATAGCCACCCTGCATCAGACAGGGCTGCAGGTGGCCGAAGCGAATGACCTTTTTGAACAGCTCCAAGAAGAGCTTTGTCCTGCCGGGGGCGTTGTAGATGTCGTCGAAGCGTGCAGCGTGGTTGACGCTTTCGATTGGAGAAATCGACAGGGGAAGTTCATTGCCAACAGTGTTCGTGTCTATGATTGGTTCGGGTTTGATTGGTTGTTACCTTATTGGGACAGGAGGATCATCGACTTCTGGTTGCGAGTGCCACCCGAGCTCCGACTCAACCGCAGACTCCAGAAGAACGTTACTTTCCAGATTGGAGCGGATCTAGGTATCGA
>NZ_QXIU01000021.1 GCF_003570935.1 Candidatus Cryosericum odellii | reverse complement strand
ACACCGCCCGCTGATCGCAACGGGATGACCTCGCCGTCCACCGCACGACGGCACGGCCACGTCGACCTCTCCCGCTGATACCGCATCTCTCACAGCAATTGCAGTTTCGGGCAGGGTGAGGGGGATGTCCCCGGGGAAGATGAGGACGACATCGGCGCCCATGACCCGTCGCAGCCCTGCCTGAACCGAGATAAACATGCCTGGATCGTAGGGTACGCCCTCGACCACCTCGAGTCGTCCTTCAGCGTCAAGAGATCTCGCTGTCTGTTCCACAGTGGTCTTCGTCCCCTGACCTTGCAGCCCGATGACCACGATGATCCTATCACAGGCGGCGAGAGCCGTCGCAACAACGCGACCGACAACCGTCCCAGAGCCAAGTGGCAATGTCAGCTTGTTTGAACCCATCCTGTCGGCATGTCCAGCCGCCAGAACGACTGCTGCAGTCATTCGCGGCTCTGACTTGCCTTCTGCACCGCGGCAACGATCTTCCTGTAGCCTGTGCAACGGCAAAGATTCCCCTCCAGGGCAGTCTCTATCTCTGCTTCCGATGGATGGGGGTTCAGGGCGAGCAGCGCCTCTGCGGACATAACCATCCCCGGTGTGCAGAAACCACACTGGACGGCTCCCTCTTCGACGAACGCCTGCTCCAGCGGCGACGGCTTGCCGCCCTCCGCCAGCCCCTCGATCGTCGTGATGGTTGCTCCTTCCGCCTGCACCGCCAGCACAAGGCAACTGGTGACCGAACGGCCGTTCATAATGACCGTACAAGCACCACACTCACCCTTGTTGCAGCCGATCTTGGTCCCGAGAAGTCCCAGGTCCTCCCGCAGAACTTCGGCGAGTGTCCTGCTGGTCTGTGTCGTGACGTGATACTTCGTGCCGTTGACCTTCATGACAACACGTATCTCACTGATCATCGTGGTTACCCCCTGAACAGGTTCGATAATAATGCTGGGCGTCGCTTCAACACAGGCTCCCGACTGTCGATGATCGTATCAGGGCATGATCTCCGCGACGAACGCCACCTCGACGGGCGCATTCATAGGCAGGGAAGCGACCCCGACGGCGAAGCGCGCGTGGCGACCAGCATCGTCAAAGAGTGCGACAAGCAGGTCAGAAGCCCCATTGATCACCTTGGGCACTTCAGCATAGTCCGGAGCCGCCTGCACAAAACCCTGCACCATCGCGATGCCCTTGACGCGGTCCAGCGTGCCGATGGCACCCTTCAGAGCAGCGAGACCGTTGACGGCGCAGATGCGGGCAAGGTCATATGCTTCTTGAGTTGTAACGCTCTCTCCAACGCGACCGGTCTGTTTGACACGACCACCCTCGGTCGGCAGCATTCCCGAGACGAACGCAAGGTTGCCGGTGAGTTTGACCGGAACATAACTGCCAACCGGCGCCGTCGCCTCTGGCAATACAATACCCAGCTCAGCAAGCTTCTCATCTATCGCCATACATACCTCCCGATACGATGTGGACAAGTACTCATGCATAGTATACACATAACGTGGCGCTTGGCATGTCCAGTTTTTTCCATTGGAGTGACAGCATGCCAGAGAGCACTATCCAGCCACCGCAGGTGGCTGGCGCTCCCATGAGTGGTGGTTATGTCCCTGTCGTCATTGTGTCATCACGCACAAACAACATTGAAAGATGTCCGGACCGACCCGACACAGTCAATTTCAGGGTGTCTGGCTTGTCGTTCTCTCAAATTTCCTTGGTCAATCTTGACAAATCCGGTCGGAGATCCAGCTTATCCGGCATGAGGGGCAACTTTCCCGCCACATCCACCAACCGCTGTCCAGGACTGCATATCACCACGCGGTGATGCCTCATCGTGGGCGCGTCTCGCTGTCATCTCCCATGAGGAGCGACTATAACGCTACCCGATTTTACCAAAATGTGCTATACTACATGCGTACCTTCCCAGTCGCGGGGAAAAGCGCGATAAAAGACAAGAAAGGAGATCGCATGAACAAGGGAGAACTTGTAGCTAGAATCGCCGACATGACGAAGATGACCAAGAAGGAATCCGAGGTCATGGTCAATGCTTTCATGGATGCCGTCAAGGAAGCCATGAAGAAGAACGACAAGGTCGCACTCGTTGGATTCGGTACCTTCGGTGTCAAGGAGCGCAAGGCTCGCAAGGGCGTCAACCCCAAGACCCTCAAGGCCATCACCATTCCGAAAAAGAAGGCCCCCTTCTTCAAGCCCGGCAAGGCTCTGAAGGACGCCATCGCCAAGAAGTAGTATCCTCTGGCATAGAAAAACAGAAGCGGCGCGCAAGCGCCGCTTCATTGTTGCCGGGCCGCTGCTTCTCTCACGAAACGGCTGGTACAACGCCGATCCAGACAGTCCTGCTGCGCGTGAGATCCACGCGCCCCGGCCCCTTCTCGATACGGAGGAAGAACCCCTGGAGGCGTCCTCCAGTCAATGCATTGTCGAATGTCAGACTGATCGTCGTCCCGTCATGGCTGACCCTGGCGATAACGGGCTTCGCCGTCGGATGTTCCAGATCTGACACCTCTGCGGTCGCTGCGCCTCCACGGTAGATCACATGCAGCTTCGGCGCGGAGCCAAAGCCACCAGTCGTCGGCACCGGAAACAGGAACAGCTCCATCTCCTCGAGTCGATTGAGAACGCGACCCATTTCCAGCGAGAGTTGGAGACCACCAGCGCTATCCGTCACGGAGAACGTCTGAATGACGGGGCGATCCTCGTCTCCCACACGGTTGATCGGAAAGAAGAACTTGGCCGTTCGGACTGCATCCGTGCGATCAGTCAGGTCCGCCGGAGCCAGAAATACCTCGGTCCGGCGGGCAAATGCAACCAAGGTCGCAAACGGAAGCAGCTCCGAGGCATGCGCCTGGATCGCGCGCGTCTTGACACCGACTTCCTGCGGAGTGAGATGGACGACCTCCTGACGCAGACCCAGGACCCGTGCAGCTGGAGGAGCATAGGCGTCGACGAACGGCGCGTATCGCAGAGGCCTTGGCCATCCCGGGACGTGAACAACATACTCCAGGCGCTGCGGAGACAGATGCAGGTCGGCAAGTGCGGCGATGACGAACAGCTCGGTTGCCTGGTGATCAGGATGAAAGTCGATCAGGTTTGGATAAACGACAATGGTCGGCCGGAACGACGTCATGACCTGCTCCAGGTCGGTGAGGAGGTTCATAGCCGTCTGTGGCTGGCCCGCAACTGTGGATTCCGCGTAGGGGACCGACGCCGCGTTTGTGACGCCGCTCCGGTAGGGCTTCGATGTCCATACATTCATGAAGATGTCCGACAGTCCTCCGTCAGGATACCCAAGGAAGATGAGGTCATTCGAACTCAGGCCGAGCACATGGGCTGCATTCTTCGCCTCCTGCATTCTCTTGTGACCGATGTCCCGAAACTGTGCGGGCGTGACTGGCGCCGTTCTCCAGAACAATGGTGGACCCACGATATTGTGATCGCCCGCCGTCATCCACAGCACTCGGACTTGTGCTCCTGCCTCGAGAGCGTGCTGGATGAGACCCGAGCACGCGATGGACTCGTCGTCTGGGTGCGGAGACAAAACGAGGACCCGATCCGCTTTCGTCATCGTCACGTCTGTCTGAACAACCGGCGCGACTGCCGACGGAAAACGTGCCATGATGAATGCCGAGGCGAACATGGCGGCACTGAGAACAAGTGCAGCCACCACTGTCGCAATGTGCCGGTTGCGAGAGCTCTCGTGCGATATCGTGTCAGCGTGTCTCCTCATAACAATTCAGTTTAGTACGGCAAACGACGTGGTCAAGCCGTCCCGTGAAGCCGGCTTTGACGTTCTGTTCGTTTGCCGTACAATAGTCTGGTCACTGGAAAGGAGACAAACATGCACAAGCTTGTAGAACAGTTGACAAGTGCCTATGCGGTTTC
>NZ_QXIU01000209.1 GCF_003570935.1 Candidatus Cryosericum odellii | reverse complement strand
GTTGTTACCTTATTGGGACAGGAGGATCATCGACTTCTGGTTGCGAGTGCCACCCGAGCTCCGACTCAACCGCAGACTCCAGAAGAACGTTACTTTCCAGATTGGAGCGGATCTAGGTATCGACCTACACCAGTTGGGACTCCCCTCTGTTGCCTCGCTTGCGAGAAATATGTCTGGGCTTCGCCTCAGACAAATAGGCCGAGTTGTCCCGGGAGTTCGCTTGATTTTAGATGTGGAGCGCAAGCGACGTTGCATCGCGAGGGATCCACTGGGAGCATTTGAAGGATGGCCAGACGCGCGCGAGCGGCGGCTTCTCTGGCAGAATTCGCCCAGTCCGACTATCAACTCTCTCGCGAGTCTCCATGCATCTCGGCTACTGCAGAATGGCGGGAAGGCATGACAAAGTCTTTTCCGCGACATCTGGTTTTCCTGACGGCGTTTCCCTTGGTGGGGGCCAGCATGTTTCCACAAGGGGTTCTTGCTGGCCACTACTTTCAGCGGTGCTTCGTGGGCAAGCAGGAACTGCCAGAGGAACCGCTGAACGTGGACGCGGTCGTTCCGAGCGTGCTGAGCTTGCCGATGTCACATTCACTGTCGTTGTCGGCGACAAATGTTGTGGACGAGGTCCTGTGTTCCTGTTCGTCCAGAAGTACCTACTAGAGGGCTGGATTGAACATGAGGATTCCTGGACTAGAGATACTGAGGGTCGTTGAGTTCAAGCTCGACGCCGCAACAGCGCGCAGTGGATGTGAGGAATATCGCTCCAAGAGTACCGTTCCCGGCGACGTCTCTATCGTCCGTTTTGAGCCAGCCCTTATGTCCGACGTCGCGACTGCTCGTTCGAACAGTACTGCCGAGGCTTTTCTCAGGTTTCATGCTGCGGGCGAATCAGGTTGGTTGGCCATTGATGGTACCGGTAAGGTCGTCGGCCACTGCTGGCGATTGGACAACAGGAGCAAGGGTGTCGTGACGCGAAGCGTCCCCGTTCCTCCGGGCTGGAGTTGGCTACATTACGGTTGGACGGCGCCTGCCTGGCGTGGTCACGGTATACTGCCGGTACTGCTATGCAGCAGCATGAGCGAAGTGTTGGCGGAGCCAACATGGTTGGTTCAGGCATTCGTGACCGACACTGTGGTAGCAAACCATGCGTCTCAGCGCAGTTCGGCGAAAGTCGGTTTCGTGCCAGTGGCCTACATCACGAGCCTGCGTGTCTATCGGCGGTGGTTCGTGCTACACTCGGGTCGCGTGCCTGAGGATGTGACGAGGCAGGCAGGGGCATGACCAACTTGACCGTGCGCGAGCTGAAGCAGGTAGAATGGGATCGCTGGGACGAGTGGCTGGTTCTGCAGCCGTGGGGCTCTCCGTTTTCCTCGGCTTGGTGGCTCGACGCAAACTGCAGAGCGTTTGGAGGCCACCCTGTGTTGCTTGCCGTTTTTGACGAGGAACGACTGGTAGGCGGCGTGGCCCTGCAAACCATCGATGTAGGTCCCGCACACATGGTACGTTCGTCCTTGCTTTACAACCCTATCGTGATTTCCGGGGAAAGCGTCCAGGGAAGACAGAAGATTCTTGGGACACTTCTTGAGGACATAGCCCGTCGAAGGCTCGTCGTACCACCCCTCACTTGCACTACGGACATGGTGGATCTGCGCCAAGCCCTCTGGCATCACTGGGACCTGACGACCAGCTGGACCGTGGTGACAGCGCTGAAAACATGGGTACTCGAGGAAAGCGTGTCCCGACCTGAACTCTACAAAATGAGGAAAGCCCAACGTGCGGAGGTCACCGCACGTGTCGAGCCTCCTGATGGGGATGTTCTTTGTGATCTCATGCAGGCGACAATGTCGCGGCATGGACAAGATGTGCGCCCAAGCAGAAAACAGCTGCTTACCCTGATAGAGGCCGCTGGAGTCCATGGCATGCAAGTTGTAGTGCGCGGTGTCGACGGTGTTCCTCTGAGTGCGGTCTTTACCATGGCGCACGGAACACGGACTGTCTATGGTATCTGGAGTGGTACCTCTGCGATAGGTCTGACCAAAGGCGCAGCCGTGGCGATGCACATTTGTCTACTCAAGGAACTGCAAGCTATGGGCTATGAGTATTATGATTGGTGTGGAGCCAACCTGCCCGGCGTGTCGGATTTCAAGCTTGAGTTCGGGGGCACTTTGACAACGCGCCTCGCAATCTCGAGAGAACCCCTATGGTTTAGAGCAGCGTTCCCAGCGTATGTGCAACTGTCACGGTTCAAGGGCGTCTTGAGGAGGCACTGAGGATGATCACCAGGGTGAGGTACTCCGTCGGCAACGTGGGGCACCCCCGTGCTGCCCAGTATGCCCTTCACACTCTCCTCGAGATGGTCGTTTCTCCGGACTGCCTTGTTCAAGGGACTGCCGCAGCCGAGCGGCGGGAAGATGAGGTGCTTGTCACATATGGAGTAGCACCTGAGGGGATTGACAGTGGTGTCCACGTCTTCGTGTCTGGCTTCTTCGATGGCCACTATGGTAGTATCGATGCCATGCCCGAGCGTCCTGTCATTCGAATGGAAAACATCCCAGCGCTGTACCGCGATGACCGTGGGTCAGGTGACACATTCTACAGTGTCCAACGTGAGGCGCAAGGCACCCGGGTCGATTGTCACGTCGATGTTGTTGCGGGGGCCTTCTTCATGCTTTCCCGGTACGAAGAGACCGTTGTGCCTGCAGTGGATGTGTTTGACCGTTTCCCAGCAGAGTCAAGCGTCGCGTTTCAGGAAGGGTTCCTGCAGGAACCGATCGTCAACCAATATGCTGAACAGCTCCTCAAGATGTTGCGCGTCGCGGGTTTTACGGGCGAACAACGGAGGTGGTGGGGAACAGCCCCGTGGGCGATAGCACTCACCCATGATATCGACCAACTACATCGTTTTGCTTGCGGCAAGCCACCCGCGCACGCCATTGTACGCTCCGCGACAGGTCGAGGGTCAACTATGGACCGCATGGTTTTTCGCGACTATGTGCAGACTATGACCCACAGGAAGGCCGACGAATACGATTGCCTGTCGGAGATGGCGGCGTGGGAGGTATCAATTGGGGTGCGTTCTGCATACTACTTTCTGGCTGACAACGCTGGTCAGTACGGTGCAGACTACGCAGTCGATGCACCCGGCGTGGTGGCCGTGATGAAGACGATGGGGAGTATGGGACACGAGGTCGGATTCCATGCAGGATTCAACGCCTATGAGAATGCCGAGCGATTTCACAATGAGTTGTCCCGGTTGCAATCGATAGGCTTGCCCATTGTTGGCGGCCGCCAGCACTACCTGCGATGGCAGACGCCGACCACATGGCGCCTTTGGGAAGCAGAGGGGCTTGCCTACGACGCGACGTTGGGTTACAGCAAAGCTGCAGGATTTAGGTGTGGTAGCTGTCTGCCCTTCCATCCCTACGACATTGAGAGTGACAGGGAAATGTCGATTTTCGAATGGCCGTTGATGTTCATGGATGCAACGTACCTGTCTGCATGGTCTGAAGGAACGAAGGTCTTGGACCGCGTGTCACAGGAGTGCCGACGCTGCGGTGGCGTGTTGGTCCTGCTTTGGCACAACCGGAACTGGAGCAAGTTGTATGTTCCCGCAGTTCGGCATTACATGCAGGAGTTGCTGAAGCAGCGTATTACGCAAGGTGTCCTAGTGAGCTCCATCAGCGGTCTGACGCGGCTGGTTGACGCGGTATTGGCTGATCATGTTTAGGTCAGGGTTTCGTAGTCGTGGTACTGTCACCTGCAGAGTCTCGCACCTCCAACACACCGGACGTCTTGTCCGGGAAGCCGTTCTGGCTGACGAATCGGCGAACGCGCGTTCTGGTGTTCTTGGTCTGTTTGGCAGGAGCCAATCTCCTTCAGTTCTCATTGCACGAGACCGTATCCTGGAGGTCAATGGTTCGCAAAGAGCGGCCCAGAAACGGATTTGTTCTCGGCTGATGCATTCGAGTCCTCCTCTAGGTCAGGGACCTCGGAGTTATTCGACGTGCTGATACATCGCGTTAGAGGCTCTTCACATGCTGTGACAACTGACCATAGACTGAGGGCGTCTGGCCTGTTCGGCCTGTATGTACTGGCTATGTACGCAGTATCAATTTCTTATGCAGACTTTGCCGTCCTCGGGAACTTCAAACCGATCTCGCTAACAGTAGTCGTCTACATCCCCCTGATGCTGCTGATGATGGGGCGGTCTGCAATTGACACGCTGTTGCGTCGTTCTCACTCAGGAGCCAATCTGTATCAGATCGTAGGATGGAGTCTGCTTGCATGTATGGCGGTCCTTCATGCTCTGTGGTACCCAGAAGTCGTCCGTGCAGGGGGTGAGGCGGACTTCTGGAGCAACGCGGCGATGACTCTCCTGCTCCCTCTGCTGATGTGGCTAATTGGTCTGTCAATTGGTCGTGTTTATGAGAACGTTAGGGATGTCGTCTCGACGAGGTTCATGTTATGGACCGTATTTCTTGCCTTGGCTGCGCCAGTGCTCTATGGGGTCGTAGCCAGCATGGTCCGATATGGCGTCGTCATATTGCTTTTCAAGAACTATGAGACGGGACAAAGCTTCAACTACCTCGCGCTTGGCGACACTCTGGCTGTGTGGAGTCTCCTCCTCATGGGCGCCTATCGTAGGATTCCGCGGACGCAATTGCTAGTTTACGTCATAGCCAGCGGGCTTCTCTTCTTCTCCTTCTCACGAGCGAGCTTCTATCTGTTCTTGGCGTGGGGAGGTATCTACTTGTGGCTCAGCGCCATGCGCCATAGANNTCGGTGCAGTGCTGCTTGTCCTGTCAGAGCATCAGGCGACTATTGGAGCCTCGCCACTCCTCAACCGTATGATTTCGATTGTCCTCAGTCCTGGTGCAGACAGCTCTGTCCAAAGTAGGGCAGTGCTTCTTGGCGCGGGCTGGGCGGTGCTGCGGCAGGACTGGCTCCTCGGCCGCTACATGAGCGAATGGTGGCAAACGGGCCTTCTGGGGGACTATATTCACAATTGGTTATCATTTCTCGCCGCATACGGTATCGTTCCCTTTGCCTCCTTTGTGGCACTGGCTGTGGCACTGGCCAGACGTGCGCGGGCTCTCCTTGCAAGGGGAAGGGGACCACTCCCGCTTATCACATTACTCTTTTGCCTGTCAGCGATTATTCTAGCGCGTTCCTATGTCTGGCCCCAGATCTGGTTTGCGATGGGTTTTGTGGTCACATACACATGCGGTACAGTGGGTGAAAGGAAGACATGAGAATCGCTTATCTCTGTCACTGTGACTTCGATGGGCATCCCGAGAGGAGCGGTGTATACCGCAAGATACTATACCAGGTTGAATGTTGGCGACGATTGGGAAACGACGTAGCCGTCTTTCACATTTCTGCCAATGATACAGGCACCTATGGGACCCCTGATTTTGCTTGGCACGTCTTCCCGTATCCCCGTCGAACATACGTTGGTCGCATGCGTGCATGGAACTCAGCGGCTAAGTCCGTATTGCGGTGGCGACCAGATGTAGTCTATCATAGGTGTGATCTATGGTATCCAGCTATTCAGGAGCTGACTCGACGGGTGCCCTTAGTGCTTGAAATCAACACCGACGATCTAGGTGAATATCGCATGTCGTCGAGGGCCCGGAGTACGTACAATCGCCTAACCCGAGGATTTCTGTTGCGGACATCGTCAGGACTGGTGTTTGTCAGTGCCGAGCTATCCAAATTGCCCCAATACGATTGTTTTGGTAAGCCGTATGTCGTGATTGGCAACGGGATAAGACTTGAGGACTACATAGTGCAGTCCCCCACGCACCACACATGTCCGCGACTCGTGTTCCTTGGCAGCGACAATCAACCGTGGCAGGGTGTAGATGACATACTGACCCTGGCAGGCCTGAAGACTGACTGGTTCTTCGACCTCGTGGGCGTTTCAGCCGGCTCATGCGCCAGGCAGAACGTTGCCTGTCACGGTAGCATGTGTCGCGAAGAGTACGAACCCATACTTGGACGTGCAGACGTCGCTATCGGCACGTTGGCGCTATATCGGAAGGGAGGTGCCGAGTCCTCTTCACTGAAGGTTCGGGAGTATCTGGCGTATGGACTCCCTGTAGTCATGGGATGCAAAGACACCGATTTCCCCTTGCCTGTTCCCTTCATTTTGCAGGTACCCAATCGCCAGGGCAGTCTAGTGAGTGAGATAGCCGCTGTCGAGGGCTTCGTGTCCAAATGGATGGGGAAAAGGGTTCCAAGGAAAGATGTCCTGCAGATAGACGTAGATCCGAAGGAGCGCAAGCGATTGCTGTTCCTTGAGGAGGTATTGGAGTTGCATAATGAGAAACGATTGCATGCCCGCTAGTCCTGCGTGCCCTGCCAGGACAAAGGGTGGCTGCTCGCAACAGAGACACGTTCCGACGACTGAGAACGAAATGGAAGGTGCCCGTCGAAGTACGGAGGGATGGTGTCCAGAGCATACGCTCTGGTCGTTCTCCAGTTGGCGGGAGTCCTGCGGCAACTTGGTAGTGGCTGAATCATTGATGATTATGAACAGGGTGTTGCAAGAGCTGGGAGAGGGATGTGGGAACCACTGCTGTACGTGAGAATTCTAATGAACATGGAATTGCCAATTTTGCAAGGGGGTACAGGTGACAATCACGTCAAGCGTCCCACATAAGACTACGGACTCTGCCGTCGCTCAACCAACGGTCCATCGCACTCTCTTTGTGATTACTGGGTTGGACTATGGTGGGGCAGAGACCCAGGTACGTGATGTGGCGCTGGCGTTCAAAGCCCGGGGTCTGTCGGTCGGAGTTGTCTCCATGTTGCTACCAGTAGCCTACCAAGATGATCTGACCAGCGCAGGGATTCATCTGTGGTCATTAGACATGAAACGTAAGTGGCCAGATCCCAGGATGGTCTGGCGTCTAGCCAGTATTGTGCGCCAGTTCAAACCCGACATAGTCCATAGCCACATGATCCATGCTAACTTGCTTGCGCGGGCGTCCCGGGTAGTTGGATGGCGCAAGATACCACTTGTGTGTACCGCTCACAATGTTAACGAGGGTGGAAGACTGCGCATGTATGCGTACCGGGTCACGGACCGTTGGGCTAGCATCACGACCAATGTCAGCCAGGCTGCTGTCGACCGTTACGTCGCTGTAGGAGCCGCTCCGGCGGGGCACATCATCTACATGCCTAATGGAGTAGACATGTCACGGTTCTGCCCTGACGAGGAGCGTCGCACTGCGGTTCGCCATTCGTTGGGGTTAGGAGCCGATGGATGTGTCATACTGGCGGTTGCCCGGTTCGAGGAAGCGAAGAACCATGCGGGCATGCTGCGCGCGTTTGCACGAGTTCTTGAAACACACCCAAGTGCTACACTGCTGCTCGTTGGTCAGGGAACGCTGCTCAATGCCACTCGTACGCTAGCGACGACCCTTCATGTGGCAGACTCTGTTCGATTTCTCGGCATCCGAAATGACATACCCGACCTTATGCGGGCCAGTGACCTGTATCTTATGTCTTCTCTCTGGGAGGGTCTACCGATCGTCTTGCTGGAAGCTGCGGCGAGTGGATTGCCTGCGGTTGCGACGGATGTTGGGGGCAACCCGACCGCAGTGCTTGATGGCATATCCGGACGCATTGTTTCTCCCAATGATGATGAAGCGTTAGTTGCTGCGGTCATCGAGGTACTCAACATGTCGCCGGCAGCTCGACGCTCATGGGGACATGCCGCACGCCAGTTGGCCCAGTCTAGCTTCTCTTTGGAGTCTGTAGCTGATCGATGGCTTAGCCTATACGCTAGCCTGATAGAGCCACCGGTGCCATGACGACAACAATGGAACTATTACCAGACCAAGCTCTGCCGCGAGTCCTCTTCGTGGCCACTGTCGATGTCACCATCTGGGCTTTTCTGATGCCCTACATGCGGGCGCTGCGGAAGCAGGGCTGGTGCGTTGAAGCAGCTGCCTGTCCAAGTGGTTATGCGGAACGAATCGAGGCGGAGGGATTTGTCGTCCACCCTGTTTCGTTTGCCAGGTCGCCGCTGCACCTTGCTAACATCAAAGGAACGCATGAGTTGCTGCAACTACTGCGACGTGGCCACTTCGACGTCATGCATGTACATACTCCCGTTGCTGGGTTCTTTGGGAGATGGGCCGCACATGTGGCAGGGACTCCCTGTGTGGTCTACACGGCTCACGGGTTTCACTTTCACGAGTACGGAGGGCGTATCTCAAACGCTGTCTTCCTGGCAGCCGAGCGTATGGCGGCCCACTGGACCGACATCCTTGTAACCATTAACAGGGATGACTACACGGCCGCTCAGTTCAAGATGTCAGGACACAAACTCCGAATTCGATACGTGCCAGGGGTTGGGGTGGATCCACAGCAGTATGATTCGCTACTGCCGACAAGAATGCCACTACCAGAGCACGGTATTCAGCTCAGTCCTGATCAGTGCGTTATCACGTGGGTAGGTGAGTTCAACCCTGGCAAGCGACCGCTGGAGGCACTGCGAGTTCTAGCCGACTTGCGACGCCGTGGACTGTCAGTATGCCTCGTCATGGCTGGAGATGGGCCTCTTCTTGCCACGGTCAAAGCCGCTTGTGCTGAATGGGGCCTGCAAGATGTCTGCTGGTTCGTTGGTAGCATCGACTGGATACCGGACCTGCTTGCAGGTTCTCGTCTCTTCATCATGACATCGCAGAGAGAAGGGTTGCCCCGTGCCATGATGGAGGCAATGGCAGCTGGCGTGCCAGTGGTGGCGTATAAAATCCGCGGCGTGCGGGATTTGGTTCAGGACGGCATCAACGGAAGGCTCGTACCACTGGGTGAAGCAAAGCAGATGGCCGACGCAGTGGCGGAGCTTGTGTTGAAGCCGGACGTGGCTCATCGCATGGGGAACGCAGGCCGCGTGACCATCCAGGGAGGGTTCTCGCTTGAAGCCGCAATGTCGCAGATGATGCCAGTTTATGCTGAGGCGGCCGCCATTGCGGCCGAGAGGAGGATTCAGCAGTGAACGCAATGGTGGTAGGCGGTGCAGGGTTCATTGGTTCGCATATTGTTGATGCCTTGGCGGCACGGGGCTGCACAGCTACGGTGTTTGATGACCTGAGCTCGGGGAAGCGCGATAATGTTGAGGCTGGGATCGCCCTGACTGTGGGTGATGTGCGCGACAAGCAGGCCGTAGGCACAGCAGTGTCCGGCAGCGTCGACTACGTCTTTCACCTGGCCGCCCAGATCGACGTTCGCAGAGCGGTCCGCGACCCGGGGCTTGACGCGCAGGTCAATGTTGGGGGCACCATCAACGTGCTCAACGCATGTGTCCAGGCGCATGTACGACGGTTTGTCATGTCGTCGACGGGCGGAGCGCTGTACGGCGAACCCTCAACGTTGCCGGCTGGCGAGCAGTCCGTCATCCAGCCTCTGTCCCCCTACGGTGTATCAAAGTACTGTGCGGAGCAGTACATCGGGTATTTCCATCGCGTCTGCGGGCTGGAAACGGTGATCCTGCGGTACGCCAACGTCTACGGACCGAGGCAGGATCCCACAGGAGAGGGAGGCGTTGTCGGCATCTTCGCGCGGCATATCCTGCTCGGTCAATCATGTATCGTGTATGGTGACGGGGAGCAGACACGTGACTTTGTCTTTGTCGACGACGTCGCACAGGCCAACATGCTTGCGATGCGGGGGCCTCTGGACACGCTCAACATTGGTACGGGGGTCGAAACGTCCCTGAATCAGCTCCTGGCTGCCTTCGAGCGTGTTGTTGGCCATCCTGTTGCTCGGGAGTATGCGCCGGCCCGTGCAGGCGAGGTACGGAGAATTGCGCTGAATGCAGAAAAGGCGCGGCATGAACTGGGATGGAAGCCCTCGGTGTCGCTGGCAGACGGCCTCGCTCGGACGCTGGCGTGGGTGAGAACATGTCTCTAGGTGGGGATTATTCCACGGACTCTCTATACGCCCGGCGCGGAGCCACTATTTTTTGGATGTTTCACTTGCAAGGAAGCGGAGTGTCGTCTAGTGCGCCACCTAAGACTCTTCATGTGCTGCAACAAAACACTGACGGTAGCACGGGTCTATTGCCATGAAGAGAGCTTTTGACACTGTTTGCGCCCTCATTGCACTGACTGTCTTCAGTCCTCTGCTGTTGTTGGTTGCGATGGCAATTCTTGTTAACACCGGGCGTCCAGTGTTCTTCCTGCAGGAACGAGCTGGTTTGCATGGACGATCGTTTCACATCATCAAGTTCCGGTCGATGACCCGTGACGCGGAGCAGCGGATTCATGGGGAGTATATCGCTGCGGACAATCCATACGTGACGCCTGTTGGGAGGTTCTTGCGCAGGACCAGCCTGGATGAGCTGCCCGAGTTTGTTAATGTTCTGAAGGGTGAAATGAGCTTGGTGGGACCAAGACCGCAACTGTCTCAAGAGGTCGCCAACTACGATGAGTTTCAGCGNNGAGCAGGCTGGAAGTGAGACCGGGGATTACGGGGTGGGCGCAGGTCAACGGACGCAATAGCATATCGTGGACCGAGCGCTTCAAGCTGGATGCCTGGTATATTGACCATTGGACACCGTGGCTGGATGTCCGTATACTATTCATGACGATTGGTCAGGTGTTGCGACAACGTGGCTTGGAAAGGCCGCCTGACATCACTGAGCCGTAGCCTCACCTGCTGGACCAGGTTTGGGGTAGCGATCACAGGTGCACTCGGTGGAAGAACAAAGGCCCAAACTACTCTTTAGGGAGATGATGGCAATGAGCATTGAGGGTAAGCTTATTTGCCTTCGCGCCATTGAGGAAGAGGATCTTGTTTTTCTCAGAGATCTGCACGAGGATTGGGTGTACGTCGCGATATTGGCCAACAAGTACAAGGATCTGGTGACACAGACAGGTTACGGGGAGGACTGAACACGTGATGCAATGGGAAGTAGGCGGCGAATTCGAGCTCCGAGACAGTTCTCTGGCACACCCGGAAGAGTGCGACCTGTTGTCGGCGCAGTCGTGGCGATTACCGCCTGGCGAGTGTCGCCTCGTGCAGAATGGCCAGGCAGCGCTGCTGACAGCCCTGAGAGACGCCCGTTACGGGGCGAAACTGATGGATGCCTGGCTACCCTCATACTTGTGTGCATCGATGGTGCAGCCCTTCCGACAATCGGGACTCGAGGTGCAGTACTACCCGGTTGATGGCCATCTGGCTCCGGTGGACGGCCTCTGGGCTTTGGCAGTCGGCCATGGCAGCGTTGTTCTGTACGTCAACTACTTCGGATTCCCTG
>NZ_QXIU01000208.1:29802-30464 GCF_003570935.1 Candidatus Cryosericum odellii | reverse complement strand
GGCGAGGTTATCCAGGTCCTGACCGACAGCAAGCTCCAGGGACGAGGGGGCGCAGGGTTCCCGACAGGGCTGAAGTGGGGCATGGTCGCGAAGGAGCAGAGCGACGAGAAGTACATCGTGTGCAACGCTGACGAAGGTGAACCCGGCACTTTCAAAGATCGCCTCATTCTCGAGGGAGATCCACACAGTATCGTCGAAGCGATGGCCATTGCCGGCTACGCTACCGGAGCTCACGTCGGTATCGTCTATGTCCGTGGCGAGTACTTCATGTCGATAGCGCGTCTCAAGAAGGCCATCAAGGACGCCACCGAGTATGGACTGCTTGGCAAGGACATTCTGGGGACGGGGTTCCAGTTTGATATTGAGGTCTATCGTGGTGGTGGCGCCTACGTCTGTGGTGAGGAGTTTGCGCTGCTCGAGTCCATCGAGAACAAGCGTGGCACGCCACGGAACAAGCCTCCGTTCCCGCCTCAGCAGGGACTTTTCGGAAAACCTACGGTTGTCAACAACGTAGAGACGTTTGCCAACGTACCGCCGATTTTGTTGAATGGCAGCGATTGGTTCAAGTCATTCGGGACACCATCGAGTGCCGGCACCAAGGTCTTCTCGCTTTCGGGCGACATTGTGAACCGTGGCATCGTCGAGGCGCCTCTGGGCATCAC
>NZ_QXIU01000208.1:0-29746 GCF_003570935.1 Candidatus Cryosericum odellii | reverse complement strand
TGTTTCCATTGGTTCCGGAGTCATTCTGGTGGCGTCTGAGGATGTGCCGCTCCTTCCGTTCCTTGCGGAGGTGGCACACTTCTTCTGGCATGAGTCGTGTGGCAAATGCACACCTTGCCGGGAAGGGACACTGCAGGTCAAGACGATCATGGATTCGCTCGTCAACCGGACGGCGGACCCCGCTTCCCTGCAGCGCCTCGGCAAACTGCTCACCACGCTGAACGACACGTCGTTCTGCGGGCTGGGACAGGCTGCCCCGCTCGCGTTCGAGTCAGCGTTGCGCAACTTTCCCGAAGTATTCNNGTCGAGGCGCCTCTGGGCATCACGTTACGGGAACTCATCTACGACTTTGGCGGCGGCGTCAAGGGAGGCAGGCACATCGGCTTCATCCAGACTGGTGGAAGCGCCGGGACTGTGCTTACTGACAAGTTCCTGGATGTCCCTCTCGATTTCGCCTCAATGAAGACCAACAGTGTTTCCATTGGTTCCGGAGTCANNACGGCGGACCCCGCTTCCCTGCAACGCCTCGGCAAACTGCTCACCACGCTGAACGACACGTCGTTCTGCGGACTGGGACAGGCTGCCCCGCTTGCATTCGAGTCAGCACTGCGCAACTTTCCCGAAGTATTCGACCAGGCACTTGCGGAATCACATGTACCAGAGGTCTGTCAGGAAGAAGTGTAGAAGGGTAACGTCTGGAGAGGAGTAGTCGACGTGAAACTGACTGAAGTTCTTGAGATTACCGGCGCAACGTGTGTCGTGGGCGAACAACTGGCGGATATCGAGGTACACCACGCGTTTGCATCAGACCTCATGAGTGACGTACTGGCGATGAGCCGTCCCGATACACTGCTCATCACCGGGTTGACTACTCCTCAGATTATTCGAACGGCACAGATGCTTGACCTGCCAGCCATTCTCGTGGTAAGAGGCAAGGATGTGCCTCAGGATGTCGCCGATCTGGCACGTACGACGGGCATTGTCCTTCTGTCGGCCCACGACATCATGTACGTGGCGTCGGGGAAGCTCTATGCCCGAGGTCTCTCTGGATAATAGATGTCTCTTGAGCAGAGCTTCTAGGGCACTACTCGTTCCGGGTGTGAGTAGACATTCATACGTCCGGCTCGCACAAAGGCGACAACTGTAATTCCAGCTCTTTCCGCAAGAGCAATTGCCTGAGCAGTCGTCGCGCTCCTCGAGGCCAGTACTGGTATCCCGACACGGGCTGCCTGGGCAACTGCCTGGGCTGGAATACGTCCCGTTCCCATCAGGACTGCCTCTCTGACATTCCAGACGTGCATCAGAGCGTGGCCGATAACCATGTCGAGTGCCGTGTGACGACTGATGTCTTCACAGCTGAAGACATGCTCTCCCTGTGCGATAAGGGCTGCATGGACGCCTCCGGTGGTCTTCCAGTGGAGAGCACTGCGTTGCATCTCCTCGGCCAGATCCTGAAGGCGGGAGGCCGATACAGTGAATCCAGGTGAGACAGCAATATCTTCAGTTAGTGCGTCTCCCGAAATGCAATCGATGTCGATTGATGTTGGTGTATCCGGTCCTGGAGCATCGGGGGAAATGGTAAGAAACGCCGAGCGTTCTTCCACGTTGACAGCAAGGATCTGAGTGGGTCGGGCCCAGCCTTCAGACACAGCGTGGCCGACCGCGGCTGCATCGACCAATTCGCCCGAACTCGCGAGACGCACTGCCAGCACGCCATTCACATAGATGGTTAATGCGCGTTCTTCCGTGACCTCGTCCTCGCACCTGATCGCAGTGCCACTGCGGTCGTATCTCCAGATGGTTGTCATCATCGCTTGCCACCTCCCAAGACTGAGTCCAGTATAGGTCGGTTGTCGCTGGATGCCAGAGACCAAACTGGACTCTCAGCCTGCTTGGATGTTGCATTTGCCGAGCCACGAGGGTATGATATATATGAAAATCAGCATTGTCTGCAAGGAGGCCCTCATGGGCAAAATCACTCAGTACTATCATGCAACATCTTTGGAGGATGCTTTCGTGAGAGCGAAGCAACTGGGTCCTGTTGCCGCGTATGTTGGCGGTGGCGTGGAGCTGGTTCTTCGCCGCAACCCGGAGATCACAACCCTGATCGACCTGTCGCGCTGTGGTCTCGACTACATTGCAGTAGCCGCGGAAGGGATCGAAATCGGTTCTCAGACCACACTCACGACGATCAGTCGCAGCGCGGACATCAGGCAGTACGCTGGTGGTTCGCTCGCCTGGTGGGCTGGCCATATCGCTCATAACAACCTGCGGGACATGATCACCGTCGGTGGAGTCATTGGGCGCAATCAGCCGTGGAACGACGTTGTTCCCCATCTCGTTGCCCTGGGCGCACAGGTGCGACTGTTTGACGGTGCCGAGCACATCATGCCTCTCTCTGACTACATCGAAGCAAAGCAGCCGGGGGCGATCATCAAGGGTGTTCTGCTGCCGGCAGGGAATGCCGGATCGAGGGGATTCCTATGGCGGTTCACACGTACCCAGCAGGACATTTCGACGCTGCACTTCTCAGCGCTTGTGAACTGTGACGGCAAGGTCATGACGGCGGCCAATCTGGTTTTCGCCGGGCGCCCGGGTCATGCCGCTCTCTACCCTCGACTCTCTGAAGAACTTGTCGGAAAGTCGTTGTCGCATGAGACGTTCGCGAGACTGGCGGAGATGGCTCCTGACCTTGTCGAGGTCGGAACTGACCTTCGTGCGACGGGCGAGTTTCGGCGTGAGCTGGTGCGAGCGGCTATCGTAAACCTGGATGAGCACATGACGGGAGTGGCACAATGACTATTTCGATAAATGTGAATACTGTTGAACGTTCCTTTGATATTCAGCTGGGCGAGGTCCTGCTCGATGTCCTGCGGCGCGAGGGCTACCTCGAGGTGAAGGGCAGCTGTCACTCGGGAGACTGCGGCGCGTGCACCGTCTTGCTGGACGGGCGACCTGTCGCTTCATGCTTGATACTGGCCGCCAAAGCCGACGGACACGCCGTGACGACCGTGCGTGGCATAGGGGATCAGGCCCACCCACACGTCCTTCAGGAAGCGTTTGTAAAGAACGGTGCTGTCCAGTGTGGATACTGTGTGCCCGGCGCTATCACGTCTGCCAAGGCGTTGCTGGACGAAAATCCTGACCCCACCGAAGAAGAAATCCGGCTGGCGATGGACAGCAATTACTGTCGCTGCACAGGGTACGAACAGCAGGTCGAGGCAGTCCTCGATGCCGCCGCGCAGCTCCGGAAAGGGGAAACGAGATGAGCATTGAGAGAAAGGGTTTCCGTCACCTCACCGAGGGGTCGTATCCGGCGACGCATGTGGTCGGCAAGTCCGTCGACAAGGTTGACGGCTACGCTTTGGCCAGTGGAGCCCCGATGTACACCGATGATATTGCGGCACGTGATTTTCCGAACCGTCTGCATGGAAAGATCCTGACGAGTCCGATCGCGAATGGCGTTATTACCTCGATCGATACCACTGCTGCAGAGGCACTGCCTGGTGTTCGCCTCGTACTGACGTGGAAGAACACGCCGCGTACGTTCTACACGACGGCTGGACAGGGTTGGCCAGAGCCTTCGCCGTACGACAACCAGATGTTCACGGAGCGTGTGCGTTTCGTCGGCGACCGTGTGGCTGCTGTTTTTGCGGATTCCATAGATATTGCAGAACGGGCACTCAAACTTATCAAGGTGAACTTCAAGGAAGAGCCTGCTGTTCTTGACGCCGACGATGCCATGAAGCGGGGAGCTCCGATCGTGCATCCCGAGGATCCAAAGGGTGCCTATGATTCGGCGCATAACGTTGCAGCGCATTTGGACATCAACGTTGGGAACGTCGACAAAGCGTTGGCGGAATCCGAGGTGACCATCTCTGAGACGTTCCAGACGCACTATGCTCAGCACACTCCGATGGAGACGCATACGGCATTCGCCTATACGGATGACATGGGAAAGATCGTCATCGTGTCAAGCACGCAGGTTCCCTGGCATGTACGCCGCATTGTCTCCAGGGTTCTTGACCTTCCCATGAGTAAGCTACGTGTCATCAAGCCTCGAATCGGCGGTGGTTTTGGCACCAAGCAGGAGATACTCATTGACGACCTTGTGGCCTATGGAACCATCAAAACGGGGCTCCCGTGTGAGATCGAGCTGACCCGCAAAGAGGAATTCGTCTCTGCCAGGACGCGTCACCCGATGAAGATTGACATGAGCATCGGCTGTGACACACAGGGCCACTTCAGAGCTCTCAAGATGTATGTTCTCAGCAACACAGGGGCTTATGGCAGTCACAGTCTCACGGTCATGTCGAACACCGGCAGCAAGACACTGCCGCTCTACAACAAGGCGACTGACGTCCGGTTCTTTGGTGATGCAGTCTATACAAACCTTCCTGTCCCCGGAGCGTACCGTGGTTACGGAGCGACCCAGGGATACGCTGCCCTCGAGTGTACAATCGACGATCTGGCCGCCAAGCTGGGCATGGATCCCATCGAATTGCGGAAGAAGAACATGATCAGAGTCGGGGAAGGTTCTCCGATCTTCGAGGCTCTCGGCGAAGGCCGTCAGGGAGTCGCCCAGACGATCAAGAGCAGCTCATTGCCGACTCTTATCGACCTGGGAGCCGAGGCAATCGGCTGGACAGAGAAACGCGGTAAGCGCGTGCGCAACGGTCACAAGGTCCGTGGCGTTGGAATGTCGATGCATATGCAGGGCTCCGGTATCCCACTTATTGATATGGCTTCTGCCTCCATCAAACTCAACGAAGACGGAAGCTACTTCATGACCATGGGGGCCACGGACATCGGCACGGGTTCCGACACCATTCTGTCGCAGATGGCGGCTGAAGTCCTGGGGGTCACTATGGAGAAGATCAGTGTCCTCTCCAGCGACACGGACCTGACGCCGTTCGATGTCGGGGCATATGCCTCCTCGACCACGTTTGTCTCGGGTGGCGCCGTCGTCAAAGCGGCCAAGACAGTGCGCAATCAGATTTTTTCAGTTGCAGCCGAGATGCTGGGCGAGGAGCTGGATCAGCAACTTGTCATTGCAGAGCCCAAGGTTGAATGGGACAATGATCAGCCGGACCCCATCCTGTCCTTCTATCGTATGGAGGATGGAAACGTTGTGTCGGTACGGAGCGGGAAGAAGGTTTCTGTGTCTGATATTGCCTATCGTGCCTACTACGAGGTCAATCAGCATCAGATTGCAACGACACAGTCGTTCGTGTCCCCATACTCTCCGCCGCCCTTTGCGGCACACTTTGCGGAGATCGAAGTGGACGAGCTCACGGGAAAGGTCGAAGTTCTCAAGTATGTGGCAGCCGTCGACTGCGGTGTATCTATCAACCCCGACCTGGTGCGCGGGCAGATCATGGGCGCGATAGCAAATGGCATAGGATTTGCGTTGACCGAGGAGTACCATTTTGGATCCCACGGCAACATGACCAATTCCTCGCTGTTCGACTACAAGATTCTGTCTCGCCGCGACATGCCGCCGACCGAGGTCATTCTTGTCGACACCTATGAGCCGACTGGGCCATGGGGTGCCAAATCGGTGGCCGAGATTTGCATCAACGGTCCCATTCCTGCAATCGGCAATGCAATCTTTGATGCGACGGGGATACGCCTCCACCGCACACCCTACACGCCGGACAAAGTTCTGGCGGCGTTGCGCGGCAAGAGCATCTGATCAAGCTTCGGGAAGTGGAAAGCAAAAGAGGGGAGCGCCAATCAGGCGCTCCCCTCTTTTTTTACTGGAGTATTTCCTGTCAGGTCACAGCGTAGTCGCTGATCGACTCGCAAACGCTTCCGCAATGCCAACGATGACCTGTACAGCTTTCTCCATGGATTGGATGACGATGTACTCGAAGGGGCCGTGGTAGTTGCGGCCGCCGGTGAACAGGTTGGGGCAGGGAAGCCCCATATAGCTCAGGCGTGAACCGTCAGTTCCACCGCGAACAGGCTTCACGAGGGGTGCAATGCCTAGTTTCTCCATGACACCGCGGGCGACGTCGATGAGGATCATGTTCTGCTCGATAATCTCGCGCATGTTGTAGTAGGAATCGCGCACATGAACCGTGGCGGTGTTCTCTCCATACTTGGCGTTCAAGAAGTCGCAGATGGCATGCGCCATGCTCTTGCGCTGCTCGAAATGGCGCTTGTCGTGATCGCGGATGATATACTTGGCTTCGGCTTTCTCGCACGCGCCATTAATACTGGTCAAGTGGAAGAAGCCTTCGTACTTCTCAGTTGAGCGAGGCGTTTCGTCGGAGGGGAACAACGTCGTCAGCTCTGCCGCTATGAGAGCCGCATTCTTCATGATGCCTTTTGCAGCACCAGGGTGGATGCTTTTCCCAATGATCTCGAATTCCGCCGATGCGGCATTGAAATTCTCGTATTCGAGACCACCCAGTTCATCGCCGTCGAGGGTGTAAGCATACTTGGCCCCGAACTTCGCTACGTCGAACCGATCGACACCTTGACCGACTTCCTCATCCGGCGTGAATGCAATCTTGATGGTTCCATGCTTCACCTCGGGATGCGCCAGCAGGTACTCGACGGCAGTCATGATCTCTGCAATGCCTGCCTTGTCGTCGGCTCCCAGAAGAGTCGTGCCATCTGCCACAATGAAGTCCTTGCCCTTGTGCAGCAGCATATCCGGGAAATCGGTGGGGCTCAGAACCATGTTCTTCTCTGCATTCAGAACAATGTCCTTACCGTCGTAAGCCGTGACGATGCGTGGCTTCACCCCCATGCCCGATGCGTCCGGAGAGGTGTCCATGTGCGCGAGGAATGCGATGACTGGAACCGTGTCCGGATTCTTACAGTTGGCCGGGAGAGTCGCGGTGACATAGCCATTTGGATCCACAGAAGAGTCTTTCAGACCAAGTGCTTGCAGCTCTGCGTCCAGCTCATGGGCAAGGACGAGTTGTTTCTCGGTGCTGGGAAACGTGACAGAATTCTCGTCCGACTGCGTGTCGAATGACGTGTAGTGCAGGAAACGATCCACCAGGTTGTTCATCGACTCCCCTTTCTCGGGTGCATGATTGCGCCCAGCATCTGATAGTGACTGACTCGCTTGCTTGAGTTTCTCCAGTGCGGCCAGCGGATCAACGATCCCTGATACCGCTGCCTCCATCGGACACGGTCCTGTGCCGGTCCTGTTGAGCACATCGACGATGAGTGCGTCGCACGCGAATGGAATATCGGCTGCGCGCAGGACGTCTTGTGCGCCGGTGCTCATCGTCAGGGCGAAGACCGATCGGGGACGCACCAGCGTGAACAGGAGCGCTGCTGCCCGTCCCACCAGCTTGTCTCCCCAATCCAGAGAACCGTGGCTGACCGCGTGTTCTTCTTCCACCGCTGTGAGGAGCGCACCGATGCCTCTGCCGGTCAGTTGGTAGAGGAGTGCTCCATCTGCGACTGCGCAGAGGGTCGCGTCGCCCGACCGTATTGTTGTCCGTACAAGTTCTTCGTTTTCCGTCATGAGTCCCCCGTTTCACCGCCTCGCAAGCGGCACCGTTCATTGTACCCGAAATCACTCGGTCGTACAGCCTAATCCGTCACTCCCGCGAGCCCTTTTGTCCCTCGCATCCTTTTGTCCAAGATGCGAGGTGTTCTTCAAGGCGAGGGGTGCTTCTCCGCGCAGGCGGGAGTCCATGCATGTGCCTCAAGCCGGGATTCCTGTACAGGCCACCACTCCGTCACTCCCCCCCGAGCATTTCTTTCTAATGCGAGGGGTGCTTTCGGCGGAGGCGGGAGTCCATCTTGTTGCATTTAGGACTACAATGTTTTACATAGAAACACCAGCAAGGTTCAGGGAGGGGTCATGACGTTCAGTGCATTGGTGGAAAGGTGTCTGGATGACCTTGGAGCAGGATCATCATATGAAGACACGGGAGGCAACACCCTGAGTGAGCATTGCGCACAGGGGACATGAATGAGATTTGAGACAGCCTCACGCACGGACATCGGCAGGTCGGCAAAGGGCAGGAACGAGGACGCTGTCGGCCTGCACGTCCCGACCGATGCGGACGTGCTCGAACGGTATGGCATCCTGCTCGCTGTGGCGGACGGGGTGGGTGGAGCTCCGCGCGGTGACGAAGCCAGCAGGATCGCCGTGCAAACCCTTCTGAAGACGTACTATGAGGCGCCGGCGGACATCCCGATAGCGCAGCGGCTGAAGGATGCCTTCGCCAAGGCCAACGCTGCGGTCGTGGCAACAGACGAGGTGCTCTCCTACCGGCACATGTGCACGACGCTGGTGGCTGCCGTGGTGTTCCCGGACCGGGCCGTGTTCGCCAACATTGGTGACAGCCGTGGCTACATCGTCCCCTCGCCGGCTGGGGCAGCCCGCCAGATCACCGTGGACCATTCCGAAGTCCAGGAGATGGTGCAGCAGGGGCTGATAACACAAGAACAAGCCGAGGTGGCCTCCAACAGGAACATCATCACGCGGGTCGTCGGCACGGATCCCAACGTTGAGGTGGACCTGTTTGACGTCCCGCTGGTTCCAGGGGACACAGTGTTGCTGTGCAGCGACGGCCTAGTGACGGCGGTGACCGACGCCGAGATCGCAGAAGGCCTCCAACACAGTCTGCTGAAGGCTGTGGTCGACCGGCTCGTCAAACTGGCGAAGGGTCCCAAGGGCCACGACAACGTCACCGTATGCGTGGCACGCCTGCTTCCGTAAGTCCGTCAGAAATGTCGGACAGATATGACTATCAAGTATTCCCTTGGTAACCCGTACCATGGCAAAGTGTAGTAGAAGGAGAGACCAAACATGAGCGATTCTTCTGGCAATTTCGACCCAGTCTCGAAGCAGAACCTGCAACCCTTAGCACCCTACAAGAAGGGAGACTTCATCGGCCAGAAGTATGAGGTCTACGGAATCCTCGGACAGGGCGGCTTTGGAGTCGTGTATTTGGTTCATTGGCGCGAAGCTGGTGAGGTCTATGCGCTGAAGACCTTCAAGGATGAATATCTCGCAAACCAGGAAGTCAGAAAGCGCTTCCACAAGGAGGCGAGCGTCTGGGTGGAACTGGGAAGCCACCCCTACCTAGTAAACGCCTATTCGGTTGATGAGATATCGGGCAGGCTTTACATTGCAATGGAATACATCGCTCCCAATGAGGAGGGGCTGAACTCGCTGGAAGGTTACCTGAATGGGCGGCGTCTGCCTGACTTGGCGCAGAGCCTGCGTTGGGGAGTCCAGATCTGCTATGGCATGGAGTACGCCTACTCCAAAGGCGTGCGCGCCCACCGTGATCTCAAGCCGGCCAATGTCATGATTACTCAAGATAAGACCGCCAAGATCACCGACTTTGGTCTCGTGGGCGTGATCAGCGAGGTACCGTCAATGCGCGATGCCAATCTGGGTGCTCAGCCTGAGAGATCTGGCTCATCTGGACAGACGATGCTCGGAACAGGCTTTGGCACCCCTGCCTACATGGCCCCAGAGCAGTTTGACAACGCTGCGCTGTGTAATGAGCGCAGCGACATCTACAGCTTTGGGATCATGCTGTACCAGATGGCGGCGGGCGGGCAGCTACCGTTCCCTGTCTCTACGGGCGCGGACTGGCAGGCGATGCGGCAGCTCCACCGCGAATCCCCCGTTCCGCGGCTGGATTCGCCCCTTTTCCCCATCATCCAGCGCTGTCTGGAGAAGTCGCCGGAGAAGAGATACCAGACCTTCAAAGAGATGCGGAGCGATTTGGAGCCACTGCTACAGCATCAGATTGGGGAAGTAATCACTCCTCCGCAGTTGAAGGAACTGGATACCTTGGAATGGGTCGAGAAAGGCGTTAGTCTCGAGAACTTGGGCCGACCCGAAGAGGCCATCTGCTGTTATGACAAGGCCCTGGAGCTTGACCCACGCTATGCATTTGCTTGGTTCGAAAAAGGTAACATTCTCCAGAATTTGGATCGTCACGAAGAAGCCATCCACTGCTATGACAATGCCCTGAAGTTTGCCCCGTCCGATGCAATTCCCTGGACAAGCAAAGGTTTCATTCTTGACAGTCTGGGCCGATACGAAGAAGCCATCCACTGCTATGACAGAGTCCTCGATCTTGACCCACGCGATGTAGGTATCTGGAACGACAAAGGCAGCATCCTGGATCGCTTGGGCCGTTACGAAGAGGCCATCTCCTGTTATGACAAAGCCCTGGAGCTTGACCCTAGCAACATCTACGCCTGGACCAGCAAAGGTAGAAGTCTCCACAGCTTAGAGCGTTTCGAGGATGAAATCCGCTGTTATGACAAAGCCCTAGAACTTGACCCGCGTGATGCAGATACTTGGACCAGCAAAGGTAGCAGTCTCAACAACGACCTGGGCCGTTACGAAGAGGCCATTCACTGCTATGATCAGACATTGGCGCTTGACCCAAGCAGCGTCTATGCCTGGACCTGCAAGGGCTTCAGTCTCCGCAGTCTGGACCGCCACGAAGATGCCATCAGCTGTTATGACAAAGCTCTGACACTTGATCCGGGCGATGCAGATGTTTGGAACAACAAAGGCCTCAGTCTCCGCAGCTTGGGCCGTTACGAAGAGGGCCTCCGCTGTTATGACAAAGCCCTGGAGCTTGACCCGCGCCATGCAGGTACCTGGGCCAATAAGGGCGCCAGTCTCGGCAACCTGGGCCGTTACGAAGAGGCCATCGACTGTTATGACAAAGCCCTGGAGCTTGACCCACACTATGGCAATGCCTGGACCAACAAGGGCAACAGTCTCATCAAGCTGGACCGCCACGAAGATGCCATCAGCTGTTACGACAAAGCTCTGGCACTCGACCCGCGCGATGCAGCTACCTGGTTCAACAAGGGCAATGGTCTCGGTGGCCTGGGCCGTTACGAAGAGGCCATCGACTGTTATGATAAAGCCCTGGAGATTGACCCACGCGATACAGCTGCCTGGTACAACGAAGGCAACAGCTTCAACAGCCTGGGCCGTTACGAAGAGGCTGTCCTCTGCTTTGACAAAATCCTGGAGCTTGATCAGCGCAATGCAGCTGTCTGGACCAACAAAGGTACCAGTCTCAACAACCTCGGCCGTTACGATGAGGCCATCCGCTGTTCTGACAAAGCCCTGGAGATTGACCCACGAAATGCAGATGCCTGGTACAACAAAGGCGCGAGCCTCCACAGCCTTGGCCGCAACGAAGAGGCTCTCTACTTCTTTGACAAAGCCCTGGAGCTTGACCCACGCAATGTCTATGCCTGGCTCAACAAGGGCAACAGTCTCAACAACCTCGGCCGTTTCGATGAGGCCACCCGCTGTCTCGATACAGGCTGGGCCGTTTCGATGAGGCCACCCGCTGTCTCGTCGATCAAGCCCTGAGGGCTTATCCCTTTATGCACCTGCGTGATTCTACAAAGCCTTAGCAGGGGATAAACTCGGCCAGTGGAGGGAGGAAGCACACTCCTGCACGACAGTACGCGAAGCAAATCGAACACGCCCCCAAGCGCCTGTGCGAATTGGGGGGCAAGTAACTTGTACAAGAATACTGTATCATTGGTATCAGATGATACATGCATAAGTAAGGGTAATCCCCCTAGTGATTTGTATCATAGCAAAGTTTGGAAAGAGGAGAGACCAAACATGAGTGACTTGACCGACAATTCCGACCCAGCCTCGAAGCAGAACCTGCAACCGGGAGCACCCTACAAAAAGGGGGATTTCATCGGCCAGAAGTATGAGGTCTACGGAATCCTCGGACAGGGCGGCTTCGGCATCGTGTACCTGGTCTACTCGCACGAAACGAGCAAAGTCTATGCCCTGAAGACCTTCAAGGATGAATATCTTGCAGACCAGGAAGTCAGAGAGCGCTTCCAGAAGGAAGCGGGTGTCTGGGTAGAATTGGGGCGCCACCCCTACCTGGTACACGCCTATTTCGTTGAGGAGATATCAGGCAGGCTTTATATCGGCATGGAATACATCGCTCCCAATGAGGGGGGTTTGAACTTGCTGGATGGCTACCTGCAGCGGCAGCTGCCTGACCTGGCACAGAGCATGTGCTGGGGGATCCAGATCTGCCATGGCATGGAATACGCCTACTCGAAAGGCGTGCGGGCCCACCGTGACCTCAAGCCTGCCAATATCATGATTACCCAGGATAAGACTGCCAAGATCACCGACTTCGGTCTTGCTGGTGTTCTCACCGAATCCCCGGCCATGCGCGACTTAGGCTTGGGTGCTGCTGGCCTATCCGGACAGACGATGCTCGGAACAGGGTTTGGCACACCTACCCACATGGCCCCGGAGCAGTTCGACAATGCTGCACTCTGCGACGAGCGCAGTGACATCTACAGCTTTGGGATCATGCTGTACCAGATGGCGGCAGGTGGGCAAGTACCGTTCCTCGCCCCCCTTGGTGCGGACTTCTGGCAGGCGATGCGGCAACTCCACCGCGAATCCCCCGTTCCGCGGCTGGATTCGCCCTTGTTCCCCATCATTCAGCGCTGCCTGGAGAAGTCACCGGAGAAGAGATACCAGACCTTCAAAGAGGTACGGACCAACTTGGAACCGCTGTTGTTGCATCAGACCGGGGAAGTGGTCATTCCTCCGCAGTTGAAAGAACTTGAGACTTGGGAATGGACCAACAAAGGTGTCAGCCTCAACAGTCTTGGCCATTTCGAAGAAGCCCTCCACTGTTACGACAAAGCCCTGGCACTTGACCCGCACTATGGCAATGCCTGGACCAACAAAGGCAACAGCCTTCATTTCCTTGGGCACGACGAAGACGCCCTCCACTGCTATGACAAAGCCTTGGAGTTTGACCCGCACAACGTCAATGCCTGGAACAACAAAGGCTTGAGCCTCGGTAGTCTGGGCCGTTACGAAGAGGCTATCCGCTGTTGTGACAAAGCCCTGGCACTTGACCCGCACGATGGCAATGCCTGGACCAACAAAGGCAACAGCCTTCATTTCCTTGGGCACGACGAAGGCGCCCTCCACTGCTATGACAAAGCCTTGGAGTTTGACCCGCGCTATGTCAATGCTTGGAACAACAAAGGCTTGAGCCTCGGTAGTCTGGGTCGTTACGAAGAGGCCATCAGCTGTTATGAAGAAGCCCTGAAACTTGACCCGCGCTATGCAAGCGCCTGGACCAACAAAGGCAACAGCCTTCATTTCCTTGGGCACGACGAAGACGCCCTCCACTGCTATGACAAGGCTCTGGAGCTTGACCCGCGCAATGTCAATGCTTGGAACAACAAAGGCTTGAGCCTCGGTAGTCTGGGTCGTTACGAAGAGGCCATCAGCTGTTATGAAGAAGCCCTGAAACTTGACCCGCGCAATGCAATTACCTGGAGCAACAAAGGTGCCAGTCTCGATAGTCTGGGTCGCCACGAAGAGGCCATCGTCTGTTATGACGAAGCGCTGAGACTTGACCCGCGCGATGCAGTTACCTGGAGCAACAAAGCGCTGGCAGAGGATAGACTCAGTCGGTGGCGGGAGGCAGTGCACTCCTTTCAGCAATTCATGACGCTTGCCCCGGCAGAGGATACGGAACACATCGAATATGCCCGCAAGCATCTGCGGGAATTGGAAGGAAAGTAACCGTTCAGAGTGATCCTTAGTCCAAGGAGAGAACCATGAAGAAGTTATCGTTCGCAGCCTCTGCCGCCTGGCAGGTATCCGCCCAGGAAGCGGCTGCTGGAGAGTATGCCTTCATCGAATCCGACCACCTCCTGCTGGGCATCTTGAGCTTGGAGAAGATGGGAGCGGTGAAGGACCTGGACCCGGTCTCTCAAGAAGCACTCTTGGCGGAAACGGCGGCAGTGGAAGAAGTGTTAGGAGCTTTCGAGCTCGATTCCACATCCCTGCGGCACTCCGTACGCCAGAGGCTGGGGAAGGGGAATGGCCGGTCACCTGAGAAGACCGTTCACCGCAGCCCGGCATGCAGACAAATCTTTCAGCGCGCCGGCGAACTGGCGAGTGCGGGAGATGAGATCACCTGTCTCCACCTCCTAGCAGCGACCCTCGAGCAACCCTCGGCCGTCGTCTCCTCTGTGCTGGAAGAAGCCGGGGTCACGAAGGGCGCCCTGCTAGACCGCGCTATGGCGATGATCCATATCCCTGCGCCGGAAGATGGTGAACCAATGAGGGTTCACCCCGGTGCACCTCAAGAGGTCGAGGGTGGCACTCACTTCCTTGACCGATATGGACGCGATCTGACCCAGGAAGCCCAGGAGGGCAAGTTGGGTCCCTTCATTGGCCGCAGGCAGGAACTGCTGCAGATCATCCAGACTCTGGCCCGCCGCTCCAAGAACAACCCGGTCCTCGTAGGTGAGGCTGGGGTCGGCAAGACAGCCGTTGTCGAAGCCCTGGCCATACGCACCGCTGAAGGCAAGGACGCAGAAGTCCTGGGGGGAAAGCGCATCATCGAACTCAACATGGGAGCGCTGGTCGGCGGGACCAAGTACCGAGGAGAATTCGAAGAACGCCTCACGCGCCTGCTCGACGAAGTGCGCACCCATCCCGAGGTGATCTTGTTCATCGATGAGCTCCACAACGTGGTGGGCGCCGGCCAGGCGGAGGGAAGCATGGACGCCGCCAACCTGATGAAACCGGCACTGGCACGCGGCGACCTGCGCTGCATCGGCGCCACGACGATTGCGGAATACCGCCTTCACATCGAAGCGGACCCGGCCCTGGAACGGCGGTTCGAGAAGATCATCATCGATGAACCTTCCCCGGAGGAGACCTTGCAGATTCTCAAAGGCCTGCGAGGCAAATGGGAGGAACATCATCACGTGCACATCACCGACCAGGCACTGCAAACAGCAGTGGACCTCTCCATCCGCTTCGACGGCGACCACCGGCTCCCCGACAAAGCCATCGACCTGGTGGACAAGGCCGGGGCGCGCACCCACATCCCGCTCCTCAGCATGGCCCCTCGGGGTGCGAATGCTGTGAACGGGGACATCGATGCGCTGACCATTGCCCAGGTGCTGTCCGAGAAGATTGGCGTACCTCTCGAAGTCATTACTGGCCATCTGGAAGGAATGAGCCGCTCGCGCCTGCTGGATATGGAGGCGTTCCTCAAGCAGCGGGTCATCGGTCAGGATCAGGCAGTTGAGCGCGTCTGCCGGCGGCTCATGATGGCACATGCCCAGCTAACTCCACGGCACGGCCCGCTCGGCGTGTTCCTGTTCCTGGGACCCACCGGCGTGGGCAAGACGGAGCTAGCAAAATCAATAGCTAGATTCCTCTTCGGCAGCGCCAACGAGATGATCCGGCTGGATATGTCCGAATACATGGAAGAGCACAGCACGGCCAAGCTGATCGGGTCGCCCCCTGGCTACGTCGGTCACGACGAGGAGGGCCAGCTCACTGGCCAACTGCGTAGCCATCCCTACTCGGTGGTCCTGATGGATGAGATCGAGAAGGCTCACCCGCGTGTGTTCGATCTCTTCCTTCAACTCTTCGACGAGGGCCGGCTGACCGACGCAAAGGGGCGCACGGCGGACGCCCGCAACGCCATCTTCATCATGACGTCGAATATCGCGAGTATCCCTGCCGACAATCGTATTGGGTTTGGTCAGGCAGATGCGACCGAACCGTCCGATGCCATGCTCCAGGAAGTGCGCCACCGCTTTCGCCCTGAGTTCCTCAACCGTATCGACGAACAGATCGTCTTCCGGGCGCTCAGTATGGACGACGCCCGGGTGATCCTCGCCCCCATGATCCGTGCGATCCAGGAGGTCTTCCTGGCCAAACACGGGAAGCCCCTGGTTCTGACCGACGAAGCCATGCAGTTAATCCTTGAAAGGGGCTACAGCAAGGACTACGGCGTGCGGCTCTTGCAGCGGACGGTACAGGAATTGGTTGAGTTCCCCTTGAGCAGTCTTGTTTTATCCGGTGTGCCAAAGGACTGGCCTGCCGTCGTCGTGGCGATCGAACAAGGTCAGGTCCGCCTTCAACCCCCGTCAGTGCCGACGACGTAAGACGAACCCATGGAAGGAGCGCTGTACCATTTCAGGTAAGAGAGGATCATTCGGCAGGCTGTTTGACAAAGAGGCGCATCGGCTCATTTGAAATGGAGTCGAACTGACCCCGTTCATTACGAGAAGACCGCGGCGAACGCGCTGGTTCCTCGAATGACAAAGGAGCAATAGCAGCGTCTGAAGCCAGATGCCACAACGGTCGTTTCAATGAGAGTTTGCTGCGACACGATTCAGTACAGAGGTTCCAGGTTTCTGTTCTGACATGCGTCGATGGGCTCGGGAGAGGACAACTGGAGCCTCTAGTCTGCAATCCGCACCGCTGCCCGGGCACGCCTGATGTGAAGTTCTCAACGGTCATCGATGCATACAACTGGTTGGAAGACGGCTACGTCCATGTTGTCGACGACTTCAGACTGACGAACACGATTGGAATCAGTATCTAGTCAGGCTCCGACTACTGGCTCCGTCCAGCCCTGAGCTATATGATCTGCGAACGGGTCGGTCATGTAGAGGGCGACTGCGAAGATGGCACATTCCTGCTAGCTAACGTATTGCGGAACAGCGGATATGATGCCTGGGTATGCGTCGACATTGTCTCGATGACAAGTGGAATGTATGGGCATGCGTGGGTGGAGGCACTCGCAGGTGGACACTGGCAGGTGCTGAGACAACGCACAGTCACCGAGTTGCAGGCAGCGCCTCCTGGGTATCACATATCCTACCGATTCACTGACAAGAAGCTCGTCTACGAGGACATTGGTGCAATGGTTGGCGATACTGTGGCTTCGCGTATGGATCCCGACCCTGTAGATGAGTTGCGCGCGCTGTGAGCGGAGAATGCAGGCTGATCCTATATAGGCCTAAAGCGCTTGGGACAGCCTCTCTAATACTTGTGTCTCAGACTTCTCCACAGATTTGCTATGAATAGCGTGTGTTGGTCCATCTTGACAATGTATGCCACAAACGCAGTCTATTGCTGCCTTTTTTGGAATCTAGCAACTTGACCGTTTCCTGATAGGCGATGAACGCTATCGACTTATACTGTTGTCATGTGCGAAAACAGTGTTGCGGACACGCGAATGACTTATGTCGGAGACCTGCCCGTTGTCGCTATATGCAAAGTGATCATCCTAGTTCTGATCGATCGAAGGGTATTCATCACTGACCAAGCCAAAGATCATGTGAAGACCGACCATCCCGAAGTATATTCCGAGTACCTCGCCATGCTTCCTGAACTCGTCACGCATCCAGCATACATTGGCTTGTACGACAAAAAGGAGTTTGCACTTCAGCTCGCAACTCCGCTCTCCCTTCGAGGAGAGAGCATTCTTGTCGGCGTCGATCTTCACACAGTCGTGATTCCGCAGATGAAGAACACAGTGTCAAGCTTTTATAGGCTAGATGGGCCATCGTTCAGAAACCGTACTAGAAGTGACATCTTGAGACCTGTGCCTTACCCATGAAGGGGGCACACTTGACAGGTTATAATTATCTCCGCATAATACGAATGTAGGGTTCTAAGGTGAGAAAGCAGACTCACGCGCCCTCAAGTGGAGCGGCAGTACGGCCCGAAAGGCTACACTCCATGAAGCGGTCCGGAACGAGATGGAGGTATGTGCGCCCTCCAAGAACCCTAGAACAAGGAGATGGAGAAGAGATCTTGTGAACATACAGGCAAGGTCTCTTTTCCAGTTCCAGAGCCCCTGGGATTTGAACCCAGGGGCTCATTTCATGTTCCAACTCATACAGCTTCCCATTGACATCTACTCCCGTCCGCCGAGACTAGGATTATCTCTTGTCTTGAAGGGGGTAGCAGATGACATTGACAGAAACGGATCGAGTGTTTCTCATCAACCAGTGCAATATCCTGCAATTCGTTGATCTCAAAGAGAAGGACCACTGGGAGAGGGCAGTAGAGGTTTTTGAGTCTGGCTATGAGCAGTACTACAGTGAATACTTGCCACACCTTGGAAAACCGATGTCAGCAGATGTCCATCTCCTGGTCGAGCAGATTCTTGATGTCTACGAGTCGATCGAGATCTACAAGATGAAGCACAAGGATGATACTGAGATAACGAAAAAGTGGAACGCTGCATTTCCGGGATTCCAAGATAACACGGAGACTGAGTACTGGTCTCTAGTCACGTTCCTGCAGAAGACTGGGCGCTGGAACGACGTGATAGGAGACCACGCAGACGTGAACGCGCCTAGTGAGATGGTCGAACGATACTCAAAGATGATCCCACTGTGGAAGAGCTACGGCGGCGATAAACAACCGCTGACGAGAGAACAGGTTCTAGCACTGCTGGACATCTAGAGATAGCAGGCACAGTCAAACAGAAAGCCCCTCTCATCGAGGGGCCTTCTTGATATCTGGACTACTTTTTGTGCTTCTTCTGCAGCTGCTCAAGCATCTTCTCGATATCGCGCACGTACATCACCGGTCGAAGTCCACCATAGGAGGACATCGTAGTCCAGAAAGACGCGGAAGCCATCGATCTGGCACATGACGAGCTTGTCAAGACGTTCCCTGCCCTGTCTCTTGTACGACATCTCGACTATTGGACGCCACCCGACTGGCGTCCGGAGGCGAGAAGAAGTTGGACGTCAGATTGCTGTGCCAAGCATGGATGGCCCGGGTACGCTGTGATTGACGCACGCGAGATCCTAATGATCCCTGAGCGGCCGACCTTGCAGCAACTCGCTTCCGGAAAAACGAGACAGCCTTCAGCTGGCGAGGTGGTCCAGCACTGACCCTTACACGTGGTGATCCTAAATTCGGTGCCACCAGAGTCGGAATAGGATGACCACGTGCCATATCGCTCCGTAGACTGCAGCAGCGACTCCGGCAATCGCGAGCACCTGGAATACGACACCATACCACTCGGGATAGACTAGATCGGCGATGGAGCTGGCTATGAGTGCGAGCACTGCTCCCGAAGGCAACAGAATGGTTGCGATGACCCGCTGCTTTCGCAGACACCTCGAGAACTCATCAACTGGCAGCGTTTCCCTTGTTAGAGAATACCCACAGTGGGGACATACCCTTGCAGAGTCACTGATTTCCTGGCCACACTCTGTGCATTTGACAAGCATCTTGACTCCTCCTGAGCGGCTCTCAAGGATCGAATGTGGAGTAGGCGCCGAGCGCCGAGGCATAGCCTGCTCTACGAATCGGAGCGGTTCACGCGAGACGGCTATGCCTTCATGGGGGCAAAGTCTCCGTAGTGGTGCCTTTCGCTGAACGGGTCGCGGTTGTCCGAACAATTTCTGCCAGATCAGAATCCCCGTGCTCTACAGGCTTGAATGCATAGCGGATAAAGGACCATGCGGATGCATCCGATTGTTCCCCTACGGCTACGTCTGCATCGGTCCATCCAAGATACTTAAACAGAGAGACAATCAGGAGAGCCTCACATTCTCTCGTATTGACGTCAAGTCGGTGGACGTCTTCTTCGAGATTGGCTGGCTGTGGCAGCGAATGTGCAAACTTGTTCCGGAGGTACACCGTCTCGTTCACGAAGTCAGTGCGGTTGGCCTTATCGGGTGCAAAGAAAGCGGAGCTGTTATGACAAACAAAGAGAGCAGCGCTGTCGTCACAAAGACTTATCAATCGCATGGGCAAATTGGGCTCATTGCTGTTCTTCAAGTAGCCGAGTGCCCATCTCTGTGTCTTCTTGGAGGCTGACGTGTTGATGACAGAGTCGATCTTTTTCTTCCACTCTTCAGCGGACCACCGTGGTTCAGGATAGGCAATTCTGTGCAGCCCTTCGAGAGCGGAGACGTACGCTAGAAACCGTTCAGGCTGGGGCACGCCTAAGTGCTGAGATGAGTCTAACAGGGGTTTGGCATTGGGTTCCAGGCGCTCGTAATTGTCATGCCACTTGCCTAACATGCGAATAATTAGGTCCGCCTGGGCCTCGACACTGAGTAGACGTTCAACTCTATCGTCAGTTGCATGCATAGTACATCCACGGAGCGGCCACAGAACCTCGACAGCAAGAGGGACGGGAGCGCTAGATCCGTATTTCACGGTGTAGCTGTTGGAGTACGCGGTGATCATGGGTGCGTCTATGCTTGATTGAAGAGCGATTGAAGCGAATGTGCAGACCATCTCCAACAGACGCATGCAATCTTGAAGTGGGTGGTCTGACGCACTCGTCATGCTCAGGTAGATGTCGGGGTCCTGACCCGTTGGCTGTGGTCTTCCCCGAGACTGAGGGTAAGGAGAGTGACGCACATTCGGCTGACACACCAGTTTCAAAGAGATATCGCCCCATAGACCCAGATCTACTGGGGCCGGCGTGTGCCGTATCTCTGTGATCGTATCTTCTGCCCTCTGCGTGTCCGGTCCGGGCATATGCCACCAATCAACAAGTCTGGGCGAACGCAAGAGTATCGTCGAGAACTCCAGCTTGTCGATGGATTCGGTTTGGCATTCACCGGAGGTGTGCCCGGCGATCGCACGCGTAGACTTTAATTTGATTGCACAGGAGGGCGTTGGATTGCCGGGTGCTGCGGACCAAAAGACTATCTGACAATCGAAGATGGAGTACTCTGTGCCACGATCATCTGTTCCAAGAACAGTTGGGCGGTACCCGTCGGGATCGAGCAGTGTTCCTGAAAATTGCTTGTAGGATAGTGAGAGTTCAAGAGTGATGGATCCGGGCTCGTCAGAAGAGAGCAGTCCAGGCAGCTCGTTGGATTCTTCCGACCCAAGGATCCGCCAGATTCCAAGGTGATTTCCGGTAAATGCCTCAGACATTGTGTCCTCCCTCAAAGTCCAGTGGCACGAGAATCAGAAAAGGAGCTGCTTCAGCTTTTCCAAATAGGCGTTTGCTGCTTCTGTCACCAGCTGATAGTCCTTCTTATGGAGTTCTACTGCCTTTACCGGGATTGGTCAAGGCGACTGTTTCGGCAGCCGTGTCGGAATCTTTCTTCGTATGCCTGTGGCTACCCGGAAAATCAGAGCTGCTTAGGTCCGTATACAGCTTAGAAACGGCGTCTTGTTGTTGCTTGATGTGCCAAAGGGAGCCTCCGTCCCTGCCCAAAATGACAGTTGCCGGCTGAGAGGAGCTCTCTTGGGTGTCCGGACCGATTTGCTTTGCCTCGAACTCCTTGAGATCCGCCATGATGATCTCGTGATATTTCTGAAGCGCCGCAACCTGTACAACTATACCTTGGCGCTTGGCGTATGTCCATGCCTCACGATGTAGGATGTCAATCCACCGTCTTCTTCTGAGGTCGGAGAACGAGAGAGATGCAATCGCCAGCGACACCGCATCTGGGTTGGGAACAAACACTTTCAAGCCTTGTTCGTCACGGCCTTGTACGGTCGGCTGCTGGTCGGATAGCACGCCGTCTCGCCAGAGAAGGTTACCAGGAAACTCGACGTCATCGAGATACTCCATATATGAATCCAGAGCGTCAAGGATTCTGTTAGTTGCAAGGTCCTTCTTCTGTAATTGGACGAGGTCCCGGTTGTTCTTCTGGTTTATCAGAATAAGCACTATCCATCCCAGTACTGTCACTGTCGGTGGCAGCCAAACCTCATACCAGGCACGTGGTACTCCTGCTGCGATCGCCTTCGCAGCGGAAAGAACTCCCTGCAGAGTATGGATTAGTTGTGTTGTTTCAGCCGGACTCATTAGTGCCCTCCTCGAGTGCGCAGTTGCAGAATAGTCGAAGACAGTACTGACAGTGTCACTCCACGGTATTCAAGTAGATCCCTATGGCCTCCGTGACCACCTCGTAGTCCTTCCTGTACAGTTCCACCGCTTTTGCCCGAACTGCCCAGGTGAGTTCTTCGGTCTGCCGAATGGGCAGGCGGTCCTGGAGAACACAGTGCTTGAGCTGGGAGTTCACGTGGTAGCCGTAGATCTCGTCAGGTTCTTGCCATGGAATGATATGACGCTACGTAGCAGCACGGCCATTCTAGAACTTCTCTGCAAACTCTTGTGCTGCCTTGTCCAAGTCCTGGTCGCCGACTTCTTCGCTGCGGGTGGCCCAGGCGGGGAGGGGGAAATTGATGAGGACGGGGGTGGGGATGTCGGGCAGGTACACGATCATCGTGCCGGGCTTGATGATGGTGCTGCGCAGGCGGAAGGACTCGGGCAGGTAGTCGTACTCGGGGCTCTGGCTCTCGCGTGGGGCGTACTTGTTGAGCTCGAGAGTATAAAACTCCAGCGACGATGCGGGCTTGGCGCCCAAGATGAACCCTATTGGTGACGCCTCTCCCATGCCGACTCCTTTTGCTGTGTCAATCAACGCAGAAAAGTATAGCGCAAAAGGGCGAAGAGTGTCAGCGAGGAGCGAGTTGCGTCAATCGCAGCAGACAAGGAATGGATTCCCGCCTTCGCGGGAATGACGGATTCAAGATGGTTCCCCGCCTTCGCGGGAACGACGCAGAGGATGGGTTCCCGCCTTCGCGGAGAGCTGAACGAACATACTCGGGGGGAACGACGGACAAAATGGATTCCCGCCTTCGCGGGAATGACAGATTCAAGATGGGCTCTTGCTTCCGCGGCCACGACGGATGGAGATGCAGTGTTCCTGACAGCCGTGCTACCCTCCCATCGCATGAAGGTCGATGATGCCGAAATCACCGTTTGCGGGTTGATGTTGTCCTCGCACGAGTATAATTAAGGTTGTCTTGCTGCAAGTCATTTGCATGTAGAGAGGAGGTTGGCCTGTGGTGAAAGTTATTCTGGATGCTCTCAGGGATACGCTCAACATGGTGCCAATCCTGTTTGGGGTCTACCTGGTCCTGGAATACGTTGAGGCGAGGTGGCAGCAGCGAATCGTCGATGCTGTCGAGAAAGCGGGGCACGTCGGGCCTCTTGTCGCAGCAGTAGGGGGCGCTATTCCCCAGTGCGGTTTCTCGGTCATGGCAAGCGCGTTATATACACAGCGACTCCTCACGATGGGGACGATCATCGCCGTGTACCTTGCCACATCTGACGAAGCCCTGCCCATCCTTCTTTCAAAGCCGGACAAGGCGTACATCGTGTTTCCACTCGTCGGCGTCAAGGTCCTGCTTGCCGTCGCAGGAGGATATCTCGTGGACGCATTCATGCGGTCCGAGAATCGCAGGCGCATGCAGGAATGCCAGGACCGCCGGAAGGCAGAGCGGGATGCGGTGAGGATCGGTGAGGAGAGCTGTTCCTGCGACGGCACTCGTGCATCATGCACGAGCAAGGAGACCGGCAGCATTGACTGGAAGGAGATCCTGTGGTCTGCGACGAAGCGGACAGGTCAGATCATCCTGTTTGTTCTGGTGACATCACTTGTCATTGGACTGCTCATCAATCGGGTCGGGCAGGAGAACCTGTCGCGCGTATTCCTGACTCACACGGTCTTCCAGCCTGTCCTGGTAGCCCTTCTCGGGCTCATTCCGAATTGTGCCGCCAGTGTGGCGGTCACGCAGCTGTACATCGCGGGCACAATCAGCTTTGGATCGACGGTGGCAGGCCTCGGGGCTGCGGGCGGACTGGGACTCGTTGTTCTCTTTCGCGAGAACCACGACACGAAGAATACGCTGAAGGTCGTTGCCTGGCTGCTCGGTATCAGCATTACTGCCGGCATCCTCATACAGTCTCTGTCGGGGAAGTGACCTCATGAATTCGGAGCACAGGCACCAGACGGTTGGAGACCAGGTCCCCGGGCAGCTGAAGGGGTTCAGGATGACGAGGGATCGTCGGATCATCCTTCAGGTCCTTCGTGAGTCCGGCATTCCGCTGACAGCTGAAGACGTTCTCGAGCGCGTGAATGCAGCCGTGCCGGGCATAGCGCTGTCCACGGTCTACCGGACCCTGGATGAACTCGTCAGTCGTGGCAGCATGCAACGGACGCTCCTCAGCAATGACGGCCACGCGTTCTTTGAGCTGGTGGGACACGCTCATCGGCACTACATGGTCTGCCTGGGGTGCCATCAGATGTTCCCGATCCGGAAGTGTCCTGTTGAGGATTCCATCGACAGTGCTGCCGAGGACCTCGGTTTTGAGGTCACCGACCACAGCCTCGTGTTGTACGGATACTGCCGTCATTGCCGTTCTGGACGACAATCTCCAGGATCCGAGTAGAGAATCAGGTGAGTTGCTCAGCGACGCCCGCCAACTCGTCGCGAATGGCAATGTGCTGCGGGCACTTGTCCTCGCATGCTCCGCAACGGATGCAGCTCTCAGCCGATGAGCCTTCGCTTTTCATCTGGGCATATCTCTTGCGCTGCGTATCCCAGCTTCCGAACATCGATCCCTCATTGACGAGCTGAAACATGCCCGGGATGTTGACACCCTGCGGACAGGGCATGCAGTAGCTGCAAGCTGTACAGGGGACACGGATGAGGGCATTGTAGGCATCCCTGACGCGTGCGATCAGGTCCAGCTCGCTGGGAGCCAGCATGCCGGTTGCTGACACGCCGGCAGCGTCCAGATTCTGCTGAACCTGTGCCAGCGTGCTCATGCCACTGAGCAGCAGCGACACCTCGGGGTGGTTCCACACCCAGTCCAGGGCCCAGTCGGCCGCCGACCGTTTTGTGGAGGCTGTGTCCCACATTGCTGAGATCTCTGTGTTTGGCGCTGCCAGTTTTCCACCGCGCAGAGGCTCCATGACGACGATCCCCAATCCTCTGGATGCTGCATAATGCAGTCCGTCGGTACCGGCCTGCGTCTCTTCGTCGAGGAAGTTGTACTGGATCTGACAAAATGTCCACTCCTGATAGGCGTCGATGATCTCCCGGAAAACTGTGTTGGTGTCATGGAAGGAGAAGCCCAGATGACCGATGCGACCCTCCCGGATGCGTTCGTGCGCCCACTCAAGGACCCCAGCATCGCGTAGTTTATGCCAACGTCCGGCGTCGAGGGCGTGCAGCAGGTAGAAGTCGACATGGTCGGTCTGCATGCGCTGCAGCTGTTCTTCGAAATAGTGGGTCATGTCTGCCTGTGACTCGATGAGCCAGGAGGGCATCTTGGTCGCAAGGTGCACCTTGGCACGGTAGCCTTCCTGGAGGGCTTTGCCGACGAGCGTTTCACTCTTGCCGCCGTGATACGGATATGCCGTATCGACGTAATTGATTCCTCCGTCGATGCCGGCACGAAGCATCGTGATGGCCTGCTGCTCGTCGATGGCGGAAGGGTCTTCGCCAATAGTGGGCAGTCTCATCGTGCCAAATCCGAGTGCAGACGGTTTCCAGTCGAGCTTCCCGAACGTCCTGTAGTTCATGTGGCACACCCTTTCGCAGAAAGTGGTTCGTATTCCAATATATAACGTCGGACATCTCTGTCAAATTCGTCCGGTCCGTTGCAATACCGTTCAAAGGGAATAAACTGAATGTGCATGAAATCAGCAATTCACAGGCTTTTCAGGCAATATTCTCCCTGTGGAGCCGGTGCAAGGAGCTATGCATGAAGAAGAGAGTCGCCGTTGTCTTCGGTTCGCGCTCAGTGGAGCACGAGGTCTCCATCATTACCGCCGTTCAGGCGATGAATTCTCTGGACGAAGAGCTCTTCGAGGTCATCCCGCTCTACGTGTCCAAAGAGGGCGCGTGGTTCACGGGGGAAGCCCTGAAGACAATGGACGCCTTCCGTGACCTGACCAGCCTTCCGGGCAAAGCACAACGCGTGCAGCTGCAGCCCTTTGCCGGAAAATCGACCTTTGTCGTGCAGGTCCCGCATAGAGGCTTCATGAGTCATGCTACGGACGTGGAGCCGCTGGCTGTCGACGTCGCACTGTTCTGCAACCACGGCACCAACGGCGAAGATGGGACGATGCAGGGCATGTTCGAGTTACTGGGGATCCCCTACACGAGCGCAGGCGTGACCGGTTCTGCGCTGGGCATGGACAAGGTATTCCAGAAGCAGCTGTTTGCGGCAGTCGGAATCCCGGTTGTCCCTTACGTCAGTTTCAGCAGGCGCGCTTGGCGTTCTTCACCGGATGACTGCCTTCGTGATGCCGAGCAGCACCTTCAGTTTCCCATGTTCGTGAAACCAGCGAACCTTGGTTCCAGCGTCGGCATCACACGCGCGACGGATCACGATACGTTGCGATACGCACTGGAGGTCGCCAGTCACTTTGACCGGAAGCTGCTGGTGGAGCAGGCTGTTGTCGATCATCGCGAGGTTAACTGTGCCGTTCTGGGCAACGACGATCCAATGCCATCGGCATGCGAGGAGGTCTTCAGCTCACACACCTTCCTCGACTACGACGCCAAGTACAAAGTGGGGTACAAGACCACGGCTGGGTCAGATAGTGGCCCCCAGAAGGCAGAGGCACGCAAGGTACCGGCGGATCTCGGTGATGATCTTACCCATCGGGTGCAGGAACTGGCGTGCCGCGCATTCACGACTCTCGATTGCCGGGGCGTTGCTCGGGTCGATTTTCTGATCGATGGATCTGGAGCTGTCTATGTCAATGAGATCAATACGATTCCAGGTGCCCTGTCGTTCTACCTGTGGGAGGCTGTGGGCATGCAATACCGGGACCTGCTCACGAAGCTGATCAACCTGGCCTGCGAAGCATTCGAAGACCGCAGGTCGAACATCGTCAGTTACGATGTATCAGACATACTGAGGATGGGTTCAAAGGGCAAGTCCGGAACCAGGAAGGTCTGACATAGTCTGATGGCGATCACGCTCGTCGACGGCATCACGCTTGCATATGTGGACGAAGGGTCTGGAGATCCCGTCGTGCTCCTGCACGGCTGGGGAGGTCAGGCAGCCAGCATGACGCCCCTCATCGTGGCATTGCGGGACACGTATCGGGTTCTTGCGTTCGACCTTCCAGGTTTCGGTGGCAGCAGTCCTCCTCCGGTTCCGTGGGGTACGCCCGAATATGCTGCCTTCGTCGAGAGAGCGGTGGCGTCTCTGGGGATCCCGCGGGCGACGTACATCGGGCACTCGTTTGGCGGCCGCATAGGCATATGGCTGGCGGCGCATGCACCTGAAGCTGTCCAGGCTCTGGTCCTTGTCGATGCCGCCGGCATCAGACCGTCAGCGACGTTCAGGGGGCGCCTGCGACAACTCGCCTACAAGACCGCAAGGACGGCCCTGCGTCTTCCGATCCTCGGAGCGCACGGGCCAGTGCTGCGGGAACGCCTTGCCATGCGGTTTGGCAGTGCCGACTATCGGGCAACGACTGGTGTAATGAGGGCCTCCATGGTGAAAACCGTCAATCTCGACCTTGCCGCATGTCTTGGAGACGTCAACGCACCCACGCTGCTTCTGTGGGGCGAGAAGGACACAGCAACCCCAATTGCGGATGGACGAAAGATGGAACAGCTGATCAAGGGGTCCCGACTCATTGTTGTTGCAGGCGCCGGCCACTTCAGTTATCTTGACAGTCCGGCATTTGTGAATGCGGTAGTCGGCGCATTTCTCCATGGGACGCGACAGGGAGCGACAGGATGAGAGGTTTGGCTGAAGTCCTCGCACTACTGGCCGCCGGTACCGCCCTTGCTCTTGCCCTGGTAAGGATCGTCCACCTCCTTCACATGCTGCAGCTCGAGGAATACGATACTCGGCGGTTCGTGCATTGGGTAGTCCTGCATAGTGGCCAGCTGGCCGCCAATCCCATACTTGATCTCCTTGGCCTCCTTGGGATCGTCGTGCTGTTCTTGCCACTTCAGTTGGTATCGTCGGAGGGCGTCATCGCCAGCAGCCTTTCGATCGTCGTCGGTCTGACGGGGCTGCTGTGGGAGCGCCGTCTCGGGGCACGGAGTCCAGTAAAGAAGGCCCTGGTGATGACTCCGCGAGCGCGACGCCTGCTGGGCTGTGCCGCGATCCTCAGCGTGGGGACTTGTCTGGCACTGCTTGTTCGACAGGCAAGGCTGGCTCTTGCGATAGCCTGGCTTCTTCCACTGCTGGCTCCTGTCGTTCTGGTTGTCAGCCGCACGATCATGGAGCCTATTGAGGCGTCGATACGGGACTGGTACGTCAGAGACGCCCGCAGAACACTTGCCGGGTATGCTCCGATTGTCGTCGGTATCACCGGGAGCTATGGCAAGACGAGCACAAAATTCTTCACGGCGCACCTGCTCGAGGCACGGTACCGTGTTCTGATGACGCCCGAGAGTTACAACACGGCCATGGGTATCTGCCGGGTCATTCGCGGACAGCTCGGCCCTGAGCACGAAGTGTTCGTGGTGGAACTGGCCGAGAATGAGAAGGGTGGATTTGAGCATCTTCTGCGTCTGGTCCCCTGCAGTATCTCGATCGTAACGTCGGTCGGTTTGCAACACCTCGAAGAGTTCGGTTCCGAGGCTGCCATCCGGCGTGCCATGCAGGGATTTGTCAGCATGCCTGGGAGCGGGTCCACGGTCGTGCTGAACGGCGATGACCCTGTCCTCGCAGAAATCGGGAGCTTGCAGGGGAAGAAGATCCTGAGGGCGAGCGCAGGCGGATCGTTGTTATCTGACCTGCATGCCGAGAACATCGTGATGAGTGCTGACGGCCTGTCTTTTGATGTCGTGATGAATCAAGGTCAGCGGATCGCATGCCGTACGAACCTGCTTGGCCGGCACAACGTTGAGAATATCCTGCTGGCGGTCGCAGTGGCGCGTGAGCTGGGGCTGTCCTGGAGTACTATCCAGGACGGTGTCGCCACGCTGCAAGCACCACCTCATCGGCTGCAGATGATGACCGGTGCCGGCGGCGTCCGCATCATCGATGATGCCTACAACTCGAATCCTGCCGGGTTTGCCATGGCGATGGAGGTGCTGGCCGCTTTTCCTTCGCGACGGGTGCTCGTCACTCCCGGGTTGGTGTCACTGGGAAAAGCGGAGGACACCGAAAACATCGAGGCGGGCAGGCGGGCGGCTGGAGCGGCGGACATGGTAATCCTTGTCGGTCCGAAAAAGACTCGACCGGTCCGCGAGGGATTGCTGTCGGCTGGTTTCCCAGAAACGAACATCCTCACGGCTCGTTCCCTCGAGGAGGTCACGGGACTCATGCGAAGCCTGCTGATACCCGGTGACACGGTGTTGTTTGAGAACGACCTCCCTGACACCTACAATGAATGATGTGATGGCGGGGCGGATGGCGGTAGAATCCGGCTGGTTGGTCGGCGGGCATGCCCGAGCCGCGAGTTGCTTGCAGAAGGAGTGGCTTGCGAGATCCGGATACTGCACTTGTCGTGTGGGTTGCCGACGACAGTGCTTGACTGTGTTGTGCTTCTGAACACAATGATAGCGTTTGCAGGCGAAAATCGGGATTTGGAGGCGAGAGATGGGAATCAAATCTGACACCTGGATCGCGGCCCATGCATTGGCTGGCATGATCGAACCGTTTGCATCAGACTGTCCCAAGGGCGTCGTCTCATATGGCGTGTCATCCTATGGATATGACATGCGTGTGGCGGACGAATTCAAGGTCTTCACCAATGTCTTCAATGCCATTGTCGATCCAAAGGCGTTTACTGGGCGAAGTTTTGTGGACATGAACGGTGACTCCTGCATCATCCCGCCGAATTCCTTCGCTCTAGCGCGCAGTCTCGAGTATTTCCGGATTCCCCGGGATGTCTTGTGTCTTGTCATTGGCAAGAGTACATATGCTCGAGCAGGTATTATTGTTAACGTGACACCGCTTGAGCCCGAATGGGAAGGCTTCGTGACCATCGAGATCAGTAACACGACGCCGCTCCCCGTAAAAGTCTATGCCAACGAGGGGATCGCTCAGGTCCTCTTCATGGGAGCAGATGACATGTGCAGCGTCTCCTATCAGGACAAGAAGGGGAAATACCAGAATCAGACAGGTATCTGGCTGCCGAGGGTAGAGTAGCATGAGGGAAATCGCGCGGAAGC